>CAZJMM010000087.1:0-5952 GCA_964547155.1 uncultured Dehalococcoidaceae bacterium
AGACCAAACACAAGGTAGGCGCAAGCCGAAAGGTGAATGGTGGGGAGGCATCCGACAGCGAGGTTACTCGGGACAGCTTTTTTATCCTTCTTCTCTCTCAAACGCTTCAGGACTGAGCACACCGATAAAAGGTAGGTTTCTGTACTCGCCTCTATAGTCCAGACCATAGCCCACCACAAATTCGTCAGGAATTTCAAAACCTATGTAGTCAATGGGGACATCAATGAGGCGGCGGATTTTTTTGTCTAAAAGAGTGCAAACGCGAAGGCTAGCTGGGTCACGCACCCTGAGGTGGTTGAGGACATAATTTAGAGTCATCCCGGTATCGACAATATCTTCCACCATGAGGATGTCGCGCCCGGTGATACTCTCGTCCAGGTCTTTGGTGATCTTCACTATCGGCTCGTGGTCGCCCCCGTAATAGGAAATCGCCATGAAGTCTACGGTGATGGGAAGCGAGATATGCTGCATGAGGTCAGTCAGGAAACAGACAACTCCCTTGAGGATGCCTATTAAGACCAGTTGTTTCCCTTTATGGTCGCGAGAGATTTGCTTTGCTAAGGCTCTCACCTTCCGCTGAATTTGGTTGTGGCTAAATAGAACACGACTGATGCCTTTTACTTTAGCCTGTCCAAGAGGACCATAGCCATATTTGCCCAATAGCTTAAGATAGTCACTTTTGTTGAGAAGTTTAATATTAATCTCAGGATAGAGTTCTTTAAGGCGGCGCAACTTGCGGTTTTTTTCAGTAATAAGGCTTTGCTTTAGAGTGGTGAGCTCTACGAAAAGGTCGAGCTCCGGCAGATAGAAATCGGGTGTAAACATCTCCACTATTTTGCCTTTTCTCCGTTCCAAGGGGAAAGAGCGGGGTTCGTAAAGCCACTCGATACGGTAGAAATCGAGAAGCTTGGCAAATTCCTCCTCGCTGGGGTGGGCAAAGATCGCGGGTCTGGGTAGTAATGGTGGTACCTGTTCCGAGACAGCTTTTTCCTTTAGATTTGCCTCCAGTATCGGGTAGGTCTGGTCCCTCTCTAGGACCAGGGCGCCTATATTAGCGGTAGCCAGGAGAAATTTCTTATCTGCCTCTGAGAAGCGGCGAGGTTCGTGAGTATAAACTCTTATTTCGCCAATGACTTCGTCTCGTTGCGTTATTGGGGCTCCGAGGATGGAGGCTATCTTCTCTTCTCCAGCTACTTCTGGATACTGGACACGCTTGTCTTTCGGGGCATCGCTTATAGCTACTACCTTGCCTTCTAATATCTCAGCTAAACTCTTATGAGCCTTAATTGAGCCTTTGCGCAGGAACAAATCACTGAGGCCATAGGCGGCGATGTGGGAGAGGTATTCCCTGTGAGAATTGAGCAGCAGGATGGAGCAGCCAGCGGCTTTTAGAGCCTTAGTGGCGCTTTTGGCGATGGCTTTAAGGACCTTCTTCAATGGCTGGGTCGAGTTGGCAACCTGAGCTATCTCTGATAAGGCTTTAGAATAGTTGTAAGAGTAATGGTTTTCCCCGCCCTTCACAGTCAACCTCGCTAACTACATTTTGTATAGCCACAACTGGGGCAGATATGGCAACCTTCCTGATAAACTAAACTGCTGCCGCAGTCAGGGCATTGCCCCGCCCAGTTTTTGATTAAACCGTAATCTTCCGTACTACTCTTTATTTCCCCCTTGAGGTGCTTTTGCAAAACATTACCAATGGCATCGGCACAGGAGAGGACAGCCTGCCCTTCTTCCCAGGTGATGGAGGGGCAGCGGATGCCGCGGAGATGTCTGACAACGGAAGCAGCGTCAACTCCAGCCCTGAGGGCTAAAGAGATGAGCCGGCTGGTAGCTTCAAGTTGGGCTGAGGCGCAACCTCCAGCTTTGCCTAAGCTGGAGAAGACCTCACAAATTCCATGTTCATCAAAGTTTATGGTTACATAAATATAGCCACAGCCGGTGGTTACCCTTTCAGTAACTCCTGTGGTTACCTTGGGTCGTTTTCTGGGGATGAGCTTTCCTTCAGGTGTTTTCTCCTCTTTGCCAATGGTCAGTACCTGACTTTCCCGGCTGCGGTCTCGGTAAATGGTTATTCCCTTTAGCCCTTCTTTATAAGCAAGCATGTAGACTTTAGCCACATCATCACGGGTTGCCTCACGAGGGAAATTAACGGTTTTAGAGACGGCGCTATCAGTAGACTTCTGGAAAGAGGCTTGCATTTTCACATGCCACTCAGGAGCAATATCATGAGCGGTAACAAAGAGCCTCTTAGCCTTTTCTGGTATGTTCTCTACATCCTTTAGGCTTACGCCTTCGGCTAATTGTTCCATTAATTCTGGAGAGTAAAATCCCTCCTTTTTAGCTGCTTCTTCAAAATAAGGATTTACTTCTATAAGTTTCTCCCCCTCCAAGATATGGCGTTTGTAACTCAAAGCAAAGAGGGGTTCGATGCCACTGGAGCAGCCAGCAATTATGCTGAGGGTGCCAGTAGGAGCGATAGTGGTCCTTGAGGCATTTCTGACTTGTGGAGCACCGGGCACATTGTAGATGCTTTTCTCGAAAGCAGGAAAGACACCACGTTCCTTGGCTAATTCAACAGAGGCTTTAGTTGCCTCTTCCGATATGGATTGCATAATCCTTTCAGCGATTTCAAGGGCTTCCGCTGAGTCATAAGGGATACCAAGCTGGATTAGCATGTCGGCAAATCCCATCACCCCCAGTCCTATTTTTCGAGTGGCTTTGGTCGTGTCAGCAATTTGGGGCAGGGGAAATTTATTGACATCAATCACATTATCCAGAAAGCGGACAGTCGTCTTTACTGTCTGGGCTAATTTGACATAATCAACCTGTGCTCGCTTACTCTTTTGGGTCAACATTTTCGACAGGTTAATTGAGCCGAGGTTACAGGATTCAAAGGGGAGCAGGGGTTGCTCACCGCAGGGATTGGTACTTTCTATTTTACCAAGCATGGGTGTGGGGTTGTATCGGTTTATCTGGTCAAGGAAGACGATGCCTGGGTCACCGGTGCGCCAAGCCATGTCCACTATCTTGTTGAAGACCTCTCGGGCTTTTAGTTTCCCGGCTATTTCTTTAGTCCTTGGATTAGTCAGGTTGTACTCTGTGTCCTGCTCCACTGCCCGCATAAACTCATCGGTTACGGCTACAGAGAGGTTAAAGTTGGTTAAAGCTTTGGGGTCTTCCTTAGCGGTGATAAAGTTTAAGATGTCAGGGTGGTCAACGTTGAGGATAGCCATGTTGGCACCACGACGCATACCCCCTTGTTTAATAACGTCAGTAGCTGTATCAAAGGCACGCATGAAAGAAATGGGACCGCTGGCAATACCACCTGTAGAGCCAACTCGGTCTTTTTCCGGTCTAAGTCTGGAAAAGGAAAAACCAGTGCCACCACCGCTTTTGTGGATGAGGGCAGTATATTTCACAGCATTAAATATGGACTCCATGGAGTCCTCTATGGGAATAACAAAACAGGCTGATAGTTGTCCTAACTCACGTCCGGCATTCATCAAGGTTGGAGAATTGGGCAGGAATTCTAAATTTGTCATCAGTTCGTAGAACTTCTGTTCCCAGGAGGAAACATCGGCTTTGGAGTTGTACAGAAGTTCAGCGGAAGCAATGTGTTTAGCTACCCGTCGGAACATTTCCTCAGGTGTTTCAATTACTTTCCCTTGGCTATTTTTTATCAAGTATCTCTTTTCCAGTACTCTGAGGGCATTTTCAGTGAGTTCGATTCCCGGTTTGACTTTGGGTTTTGCTACGGTAACTGTTGCTTCCATCACTTTTGTCTTGTCCTCCTGAGCCAAGATTTCTTTAACTACACTCTGGATTTGGGAAAGAGAAGGTGTTACTTCACGGGCGGGGACAAGGTCTTCCATTCCGGGGAGAGGCGGGGCAGCTTCCAAGCGTTGGATAATCTGGGAAGTGAGTCCTTCCAGCATCTTCCGGTCAGTTATTCCCATGGACTCAGCCGCAGCGAAAATAGCCCGGACAATGCGGTTATGATTTACGGACGGCGGTGGGCTGCCTTTTCGTTTTGGAGTAGCCACTTATTTACCTTTTCTGGCGCCTTTTTTACGCCGAGTTAAGTCTTCCAATTGTTCCTGGGTTAACAGTGGTAGTTGACTGGAGGGGGGTTCTCCAGCTTTGCTCTCGACTAGGACATCCACTGCTTGTTTCAATGTACTAATATCAGCAAACTCGCGATAAACGCTGGCGAAGCGAATATAGGCGATGTGGTCAAGTTCCTCCAACCTTTCCATCACCATATCGCCAATAATAGAGCTGGGAATTTCAACCTTACCGAGACGGTAAAGCTCAGCTTCAATGTCGTCAACAAGTTTGTCAATAGCTCCGGTAGGCAGCGGGCGTTTCTCACAAGCCTTGCGGATGCCAGAAAGAAGCTTGTCCCGGTTGAATTCCTCCCGCCGCCTATCCTTCTTGATGACGAAGAGGTTTCGGGAATGTAACCGTTCGTAAGTGGTGAAGCGAGCTCGGCAGCTAAGGCACTGCCGCCGTCGCCTTACTCCTTCACCTAAGTCCCTGGAGTCTATTACCTTTGTCTCACCCTCACCACAATAAGGGCACTTCATCTAATCCACACCCATAATATTGGGATATGGAACTATTTTAACCCAATATGTAGGTGGTGTCAAGGTAAAAAGTGAAAATATGGATGAAATTTTAGTTAAACAGAAAGCCGCCTTAATTAAGGCGGCTTTCTGTTGGGGGTGGGGCTTTGTGGGGGGCTATCTCTTAGTCTTCTTTTTAGCTGCACCCTTTTTGAGGGTTGTCTTCAAATTAATTCACCTCCTTTTCAAAAATGCTTGGTATGAACAGGCTAAGCTGTTACTAATCCTGTTATTCAGTTGTTAAGGGCAGTCCATCTTTAACGTGCTGGTGCTACTGGTTTACCCTGGGGATAACGAGGAGACCGGCGCAAGAAGGACGGGACATCAAGGCTGTCCTCGCCAACGCCCCTGAGCATGCGACGTAGCTCGGCTTCAGTAGGTACTCCAGCTCCGTAAGTAGCAGTAAAACCAGTGGCGATTATTGTAATCTGGATCTCGTTATCCATCTTGGGGTCGAAGACAACACCGAAGATGATATTAGCTTCAGGGTCAACGGCTTGAGAAATGACTTCAGCAGCTTCGTTACATTCAAAGAGAGTAAGACTGGAGTCACCAGTGACATTGAACAATACTCCCTTAGAGCCATTGATAGAGACGTCAAGTAAGGGGCTGGCTAAGGCTGCTCTGGCTGCCTCAACGGCTCGATTTTGTCCGCTGCCCCTGCCTACGGACATCCAGGCTGGTCCAGCGTCTTTCATTATGGACCTGATGTCAGCGAAGTCTAAGTTAATTAAACCAGGTACGGTGACGACTTCAGCGATGGCTTGAACACCTAAGCGAAGGACATCGTCAGCCATGCGGAAGGCATTATCGACGCTGGTCTTAGCATCGCAGAGTTCAAGGAGACGGTCGTTAGGGATAATGACGAGGGTGTCTACCTTGTCAGCAAGTTGAAGAATGCCGTCTTCAGCCACTTTTGAGCGGCGGGTGCCTTCAAAACTAAATGGTTTGGTAACAATGGCGATAGTGAGGATACCACTTTGACGACTCACTTCAGCTACTATAGGTATGCCACCAGTGCCAGTGCCGCCACCCATACCAGCAGTGAGAAATACCATGTCAGCACCTGCGACAACTTCTTGTATAATCTGGCGGCTTTCCTCAGCAGCCTTGGCACCAACAATATGGTCGCCCCCAGCTCCTAAACCTCGAGTTAGCTTCTCACCTAACTGAACCCGGACAGGGGCTTCAGTCAGAGCCAAAGCTTGAGCATCAGTGTTCATAGCGACGAATTCCACGCCCTTGATGTTCTCGCGAACCATCCGAGTAATGGCGTTGGAACCACCTCCTCCCATACCGATAGCTTTTATCTTTGCTGGAGTTG
>CAZJMM010000088.1:0-5926 GCA_964547155.1 uncultured Dehalococcoidaceae bacterium
TCCAGAGCTTTGTCCCGCCCTAACCGTAACCCCCTGCCACCTGAAAGAATAATAATAGTCCAAGCTAAAAGTTTGTCCTGGCTAACGTTTTATCTCCGTTTCTGTTGTTGCTTATTTATATTTTACCACTTTAGTCAACCCGCACTATAAGGCGTGTTTCAAAACTATAATCTGGATGGCTGATGGTAAATCCTTTGCTGCCAACTCCAATTCGCTTGAGTCCAGCCTCTTTACATTGCTCTTCCCTCTAAGAAAATCTTCAACACCGCTAATAGGATAATCGCATTTCGCTGTTTTATAATGCATGGGCATAGTAATTTTTGGTTTAAGTTTATCCACGACCTTCCCCGCAGTATGAGCATCAATGGTATAAAAACCACCCACTGGCAGAAATAGTATGTCTATTTTACCAATTTGCGAAGCTTGCTCAGAAGTAAGCTCATGTCCTAAATCACCAGCATGGCATAACCTTATGCCATCTACGGTAAAGCAAAAAATAGTATTGGTGCCACGTTGCGCTCCTTTAGCTTCATCGTGATAAGTTGCAACACCTTTAAATTCAATCCCTTTAACCTTCTTTATTCCGCTTCCCCTGACTATTTCCGGCTTGCCCTTTACTGCTGCCACATTCCAGTGGTCAGAATGATGATCATGTGACATTACCACTATATCAGCAGTTTCATTTATAGGAGCATAATTAATCCCATTACCCACTTGGTAGGGATCAGTAATTATTCTTATTCCCCCATCAGAGACAATCAAAAAACAAGCATGACCCAACCATTTAATTCTCACAGCTGCACCTCCTGTTCAAACCTTTAACCGCCTTTTTCTTCAGCCAAAGCCAGAGCTAAATTGACCAGAGTCCTTACTCCAAAGCCAGTAGCCCCTTTTATAGTATAGGTCCTCTCTTTCTCACTGCGGGATGTACCGGCAATGTCAACATGAACCCAGGGTATATCCTCTACAAATTCAGCTAAAAACAAAGCAGCAGTAATAGCCCCACCATACCTACCACCAGAGTTTTTAATATCAGCAACTTCACTCTTATTCTGTTCTTTATACTCTTCATACATAGGCATTTGCCAGAGACATTCCCCAGCTTCCGAGCCGGCTTTGATAACCTTGTCCGCTAACTGCTGGTCATTGCTGAAGACACCAGCACAGATATCACCCAGAGCTACTCGACAGGAACCAGTTAGCGTAGCTAAATCTATTAGAGGAGCTAAACCTTGTTTTCGGGCATAGCACAAAGCATCCGCCAAGATAAGTCGCCCTTCGGCATCAGTAGTCACCACTTCTATGGTTTTGCCGTTCATGGCTGTCAGAATATCCCCGGGCTTAAGGGCACCCCCACCCGGTAAATTCTCTGTAGCCGGGACAATAGCTACTACATTAACTTTAGGCTTCAACTGAGCAATAGCTACCAATGCTGTCATGACAGTGGCACCACCTGCCATATCCCCTTTCATCTCCTCCAGACCCTCCGCAGACTTGAGAGAAATCCCCCCAGAATCAAAGGTTATGCCTTTGCCCACAAAACCAAGCACACTTTTTGAGGACTTATCCCCTTTATAACTCAGCACCACCAATTTCGGTGGCTCACGGCTACCCTGCGCTACCCCCAAGAGGGCACCCATACACAGCTTCTCCATATCCTCCCGCTCTAATACAGTCACTTCCAAACCATAGTCTTTAGCCATTTTCCCCGCTGTTTCTGCCATGTCTTTAGGAGTCATATAATTGGCTGGCTCATTAACCATGTTACGAGCCATATTAGTTGCTTCGGCAATTATCTTACCCTTATGGCATCCCTTTTCTATGGCTTCCAGCCTGGTCTCATCTCGCTGCACGATTAGCATTTCTTCAATATTCTCATGTTCCGACTTTTTAGTTATGTGGCGGCGAAAGCTATAAAGTCCCAAAAGGCTACCTTCAACTATAGCCTGAGCTGAGGCTTCAGGGTCAACACCACCCACCCCGGCACCATGCATTATAGTGGCTATCCGCTTACAGTTCAGTCCCTGGAGGGCTCGGCAGACTTCAGCACTTATGCCTCGAATTTTATCAAGGGTGAGTTCTGCTTGCTTACCCAGACCAGCAACTGCTACTTTATTTGCTGGAAGCTTGCCCAGCGTGTGAATTATATTGACTTCTTTAAACTTGCCCTTTATTTCACCTTTACTGACAAGCTGAGTGATGGCTCCACCTAAAGCCTTGTCCACAGCATCAGTAGCACCTCCCGGGTGCTCCACTCCTTCAAAAAGGTTAACAATAATAGCGTCAGCCTCCGTCTTAACAATGTCTCCAATTACAACCTTAATCTGCAATTTGACCTCCTAAAATACCAAGGAAGATTCTAACAGCTACTTTAGCCACCTAATCAACCCCAAGTTCCTGAAATTTACCTTAAGCAAAAACTCCTGTTATTTTATCCCACCCCATTATGGAATAAAAGACTTCCTCAGCTTGTTCACCTTATAGCTCGCACTATTTTATCAATAGCTGGATTGATATCCCGGGAGGTGTCAACGACAAAATGATTACGGCGTATTCTTTGAGCATTCTCCCTCATCCTTTGGTAGACTTCCCACCCAGCATCGGACCTATCTTGAGGATCAACTCTTTCTTTTCGAGCCCGAAGTCGCTGATGTACCACATTGGACGGTGCCTCAATGCTGACAAGAATAAGTTTGGCACCAGCATTGTCACTAATATGATAGAGACGCTCCCGATGACGCTCCGACAAATTGGTAGCATCAAAAATAACTGGTATCCCCTTCTCCAGAAGTTCAACAATAAGAAGATGACATGCCGAAAAGAGCCTGGCACTTTCTTCAGCACTATAATTGGGAGACAGGAATAACTTCTTACGAAGAGCGTCACTTTCCAGAATTACAGAGGGCACTCTCTGAGCAAGTTGACGACAGAAAAAAGATTTCCCCGTCCCCGGTAAACCGCTAACAACCACAAACAAAGGATTAACCACAGGTTCAGGAAGAGAACCCAAATCCTCTTTAATCTTGACCAAGTCGGCACTAACTTGGCTTTGAAGCATAGCTTTATAAATTATAGGCTATTTGTGTTCTTTCTACCAGAAGACTTCTAAAAAAATTTTGTCACTCAAAACCAAAACTTGCATCACTAAACAAGACGTGGTAAAATATTGGAAACTTAAGCCTTTAAGTCAGTCCAGCGAGGCTGGCAAGGGAAAATATGATACAAATTAATATCGTTAGCTCCTTAGTACAGGAGTCTTCCTCTAAAAAACCTCTTGCCAGTTGGGGGCAGGAGGTTTTTTAATGTCCCCAAAGATTGTCATGTCCCCGCAAGACATACGACGTGCCTTAATTCGCGTTGCTCACGAAATTGTAGAAAGAAATAAGGGGGCAGAAGACCTCATTTTTGTGGGACTCCGAACCAGAGGCGTCCCCATAGCTAAACGGCTGGCTGAGATTATTCAAAGTTTTGAGCCAGTCAACATCCCCGTGGGTGCTTTAGATATCAGTCTCTATCGGGACGACCTCTCATCTTCGAACATGAAAACATTTATCCAACGTACTGATATTCCCACCAATATCACCAATAAACAAGTTATCTTAGTTGATGACGTCCTTTATACAGGAAGGAGCATCCGAGCTGCTATGGATGCAATTATGGATTTGGGAAGACCTAAATCTATCCACTTAGCGGTTCTCGTTGACCGTGGTCACCGTGAACTACCTATCCGAGCTGACTATGTAGGCAAGAACATACCATCTTCCCATTCCGAAGAGATACAGGTCTACATAGAAGAAGTAGATGGTAGTGACGGGGTAGCTATTCTAAAGAATTCGGACAAGCAAAGGTCTGTTAGCAATAGGGGGAATCAACGATGAGCTTAGTAAATAGAAGCCTTGTAACTATAGATGACCTTTCCAATCAAGAAATTGAGGTAATCTTTTCTTTAGCAGAAGAAATGTCAGATTCAATAGATAAACAGTCTAATCTATGTCAAGGCAAAATCATGGCGAGTCTGTTTTTTGAACCGAGCACCAGGACCCGATTGTCGTTCGAAGCAGCAATGCACAGACTGGGAGGTAACGTAATATCGGCAACAGGCATAGGAACAACTTCGTTGTCTAAGGGTGAAAGTATTGCTGATATGGCAAGAGTAGTGGGGAGTTATGCAGATATAATCGTAGTCAGACACCCATGGGAAGGAGCAGCCAAAGTAGTTGCTGATTATGCCGGTGTTCCGGTAATAAACGCTGGCGATGGAAGTCACGAACATCCAACTCAGACTTTATGTGACCTCTATACGCTTTTAAAGGAGAAAAAAACAATCGAGGGTCTGAAAATTGCTGTATGGGGCGATTTAAAATACGGGCGAACAGTACATTCCCTAATTTATGCACTGGCAAGGCTTGGCGCGACCATCCTTTTCCGCTCCGGACCAGGTCTTGAACTCCCCGAACATGTTGTAACGAAACTAAGTACAGAGTACAAAGGTAAACTTAAGAGATTAGAGGAGCTGAATCAGTCAGTCAAAGAAAAACTTTTCCCTTTAGATGCTGTATACATAACACCAGGCAGACCACATCAACTTACAATGATACCCGACATTAATATTCAGGTTGAGCTAAAGAGAGGAGTTGATGCCATTTATGTTACCAGGCTCCAGAAGGAGAGACTTGCGTCAATGGCAGAAGAGCGAGGATTTGAGGAGTATTACCCCATAGTCAATAAGAAACTCCTCAAAAGAAAGGAACTTAATAGAACACTTATTATGCATCCACTACCCCGCATTCTTGAGCTTACTTATGATGTAGATGCTGACCCGCGCAGTATGTACTTCAAACAGGCAGCGCGTGGAGTACCGATTAGAATGGCTTTGATAGCTCTCTTACTCGGAGCTAAGAAGGTAAATATTCCCGAGGAGAAAGAGCCACCCTTCGCTAAAAAGACAGACTATCCCGTTTACAATCGTTATTTCGCAGTCAAGTGCCGTAATCCTAACTGCGTATCAGTACAAGAAACTGAAAGACGGTATATTGTGCCCGAGTTCAAAATAACAGCCACAAAACCTTTAACTTTAAGGTGTATCTACTGCGAACATGAAAGTCATCCCCCATACGTCGCCAGTACAGAAGGGAACAAGAAATACCATAGTGCTCACAGTTTGGTGCTGGAGGAAATCAAGCCAGAGCATCTAATAATTTTCGACTCAGAAGAGGAGGCGGGGCAAAGAGGATTCTCTCCCAGCCAATACGCTCATATACCTGCGAAAAGGGGACGAGATTAATGGCAATATCACTTTTGATTACCTGTGGACGCCTCCTTGACCCAAGTCAGAGGCTGGACAAAATTGGCGATCTCCTTATTGCTGAAAACAAGATAGCTCAACTCGGTGATAAAGGCTCAATACCCTCCCAAGGTGTTCCTGTCCTTGATGCTACTGGTATGGTGGTCTGCCCCGGCTTTATTGACCTCCACTGTCATCTGCGCGAGCCAGGATTCGAAGAGAAGGAGACTATCGCTACTGGAACAAGAGCCGCTGCCAAAGGTGGCTTCACCACCGTCTGCTGTATGCCTAATACTAATCCACCTCTGGACAATCAGGCTGCTATAGATTATGTCAAATCCAAGGCTCATACCGAAGGAGTTGTTAATGTCTTTCCCGTAGGCTGCATAACCAAGGATAACAAAGGGGAAGAGTTGGCAGAGATGAATGAATTAGCCCGTGCTGGGGTCATCGGTTTCAGCGATGATGGCAACCCGGTAATGAATTCACGAATTATGCGCCATGCCCTGGACTACAGTTCTAGCCTTGATCTGATTGTTATTGACCACTGCGAAGATAAGGCTTTGACCAATGGTGGACTCATCAACGAAGGCTCGATAGCCACCAGACTTGGTCTAAAAGGAATGCCTGCAGCGGCTGAAG
>CAZJMM010000089.1:0-5894 GCA_964547155.1 uncultured Dehalococcoidaceae bacterium
CTAACGACCCTAACGAACCCAGCCTGACTATCTCCCCCTCGGGTGTTACCCATTCCACAGCCAGTAGATTTCTATCACCATAGCTCAAGCTTTGACTCATATGTCCTATACCTTGGTGAGCCGCTAAGGGCATTGCTGAGCAATTGCTGCCGGCGCCGGTGATGTTGCAGATTAAACCTCTTTTCATTACCTCGGCTTGCAGCTCGGCGAAAATCACATAGGGTTCACATGCCGCATACATGTTTTTCTCGTTGATTTCCAGAATGCGGTTCATCCTTCTCAGGTCCATTTTTACGACACCTGGTCCAGCCGGGTCACAGTAGCATCCCCAACCGGTGCTGGACGCCACGAATTGTGTTTTGTATTTGTTACACAGCTTGACTATCGCCTGGACTTCAGCAGTATTTTGAGGAAGAGTCACGGCTTCATACCTGGGCACAAACCTATCATGTAATGTTGCCATACCCGACCGCCAGGCATATGAATCCAATATGACAGGGTCTTCGGAAATATACTCTGGCCCTACCACATCTTCTAAGGCTTTATAAACATCTCTCTTCAAAGTCATAATTTATGACCTCCTTTTTAGATTGCTTTCTCTAGTAGCTCAATGACATCATATACCTTGAGACTGCTCCTATTGTCTTTAATGGTATCGCTAAAGCTCTGCTCGCACCCGGGGCAGGCAGTCACTATCACCTCAGCCCCGGTGGACTCGGCTTCGGAAATTCTCTTCGAAGCTGTCCACCTGGCAAACTCGGGGTTTGTCTCCTTCACGCCGCCCCCGGCCCCACAACACCAGGCATATTCTTTTATCCTGTCCATTTCAACAAGTTTTAGACCAGGAATGCTCCTGAGGATATCGCGTGGCGGTTCATAAATGCCGTATGTGCCCCGTCTGAATTCCTTCGGCGGGTCAAATAGACGTATGTGATCGGCGGTAAGTAGTTTTCCTTCCCAGTGCATATACGGCTCTCCCTGCCTGCCAAGGTGACAGGGGTCATGATAGGTAACTCTGGCAGCAACTTTCTTGGTTGGTTTCAGCTTGCCCTCTTTTATCAGCCGGGCAAGATACTCTGTGGTGTGCAGCACCTCCAGGTTACCTTTCAGATTGAACTTATCATAGAGCACCTTGAAGGCATAATAGCACTCAGAGCAACCTGTCACCAGTATTTCGGAGCCTGATCTCTTAATCAGCTCCATATTTTGTTCAGCCTGTTTAAGAAAATCCGTCTTGTATCCCATCTGGTAAGCACGGCCGCTACAGCATATCTCGTTATCTCCAGCAATACCGAGGTCAACGCCCGTTTTTTGCAGCAGTTTTACCGCGGCTTGAGCCACCTTCCATATATCCTTGTCGTAGCAGGTGCGGCAGCCGGCGTGATACATCACCTTCGTCTTCTGCTGAGTGGCGTCTTTGACATCAAGCCCCTCAGCCCACTGACCGCGCCTGGCCTTCACCCCCGGAACCATGGTGCCATGTTTCCGCATATTGTTAATCACGCTGTCAAGAGCAGGGACAGTGTGGCCATCCTCCACGCATTTAATTCTGACCTCGTTAATAGGCTCAAGCACTTCCATGTCCATGGCATACTTACAGGAGACATCGCAGGCGCCACACATGTGGCAGTTATAAACTACCTCAAGAAGTTTGTTGGTATATTCGAGTCTCCCGTCCAACATTGCCAAACCAAAGCCCATTCTGCCGCCACCAGAGTAGGTGTGATATTCATACTTTGCTATGCTGGGGCAGACATATGAATGCTGAGTCCCCACTATCCTTTCCATTGGTATGAATTTACAAATCGAGCAGCGGCAGCACATTTCCATATCATTTCGATAGTCTTCTAACGTCATCGCTTTTTCTCCTTAGATTATCCGTTTGGAAATTCTTTCCCTTAACGAGTTTTAAAAACACAATTTCCCTGGATTCATAACATTGTTGGGGTCTGTTATTGACTTAACCTTGCGTAGAGCGGCCACGGTGGCAGCATCACTGTTCATAATTATATCGGTGCTTTCACCATAAGGCCTTGAGAAGAAGGCACCTTTTGCCATCAGTTTCTTGATGGTACTGGTGGCCAGTTCACGGACCCTGCCAGACTTCTTCGGGTTTGCCGGGTCATAAAACAGGTTAAATTCGCAGTGACAGTTAACCCCTTGTACTATCGGCTGGAGGTAAACACCTATGTCTGAAACCGCGTAGCCCGCTTCGTCAGCCGCATCATACATTGTATCGATCAACTCAGGGAGCTTATCATAGATGGTCAAGAAGAACATGTCATGGCAGGCTCCCTTGTAGCGCAGTTTCCAGTACGGCTCCTCCGAGGGACGCTGGGTCGCTGCTAATAGCTCAGAAGCCGAAACTCCACCGATTGCCTGTACCGGTGCCACTCCCACACGTTGGGCTATATCTATCATATCTTTTACCTGACCGCTTATTCTCTCTCCCGGGAAATAATCGTAGCCGGCTATATTGAAGAAAAGCACCCAGGTAGGTAAAGTGTCCTTGATTTTCCGGTAATCATCGGGCCACTTTTTCGCCATGATAGATGCCAGATTAGAGCTATTTATTACAAAGCATTCATTAGGTATTCTTAGCCTTATCAGCCAGTGAACCATATCCAGTATTTTATCAAGCTGTGAGGAGCCTACCAGGAAAGGCTCTTCAGCTTTGGGCATAATCTCGCATCTTACTGACGCCCACGTTACGATGCCCATCGTCCCTTGTGACCCCTGAATAAGCCTGTACCAGGAAGATGAAGACGGTCCGGCTGCCTCTTTTTGCGCTCCCCCGGCTGCCCATTGCTCCTCTATTGTACCTGGACCGGCAGCTGCCCCGGTTCGGAACATATTGCCGTTGCCGAAAATTATCTCAACGCAACCTAAGGGGTCGCCTATATCCCAGTGATATTTGGGCATTACTACCGGCTCTCTCTCCAGAATACTGCCGACAACAGACTTTGATTTGCGTGGCAGTAAAGGCATATTAAGTCTGAGCCCCTCTTTTGCTACTGCCGGTATTAGTTCACCAAATGTTACACCCGGCTCAAACATGGCGACCCTGTTCAGTCGGTCAACCCTGATAATCTTTTTCATGCCGCTTAAATCTACAATAACGGCTCCTCCAATGCTAGGGACAGTGTCACCCCGAAAGTGGGGAGGCCCTGAGCTTACCGGCACCAGCGGCGTTAGAGTCTCATTGGCGAGATTTACTATCTTTTCTACATCACCTGTATTTCTTGGCTTTACCACACATTCCGGCTTTACCTTATTAACGAAGCTCATGTCCTTAGAGTATTCGTCTAATGTCGCTTGTTCACGGCTTACGTTGCCAGCACCGACTATTTTTACTAGCTTCTCTTCTTCAATCAATTTTGCCCCCTTCGCTTTCTGGTAAAATTAAATAACCTTTCCTAATTTGGGTTATTCTAGGCTCTATTATATTCACAAAGGCTTGTGTTTACCCTAAGGCTAAGAACACCTGGCAGTCCCTTACTACGATTTATTAACATTATATAATACCCCGCATCTTTCTGTCTGGAGATTCACTCCCAACATTAGCTTTCTCACTTCGGAGGATTCTTGGGATAAGCCTTTAACTTAAGAGCCACCCAGAAATAAGCTTGGCAAGCTGACCTAGATTACATCTTAAGAGCTTCTCTTTCTTCCGCTGTGAGATTCGCTTTAAAGTCTTCGAGTTTTTTCTTACCCTTGTCAGTTACAGTCGCTTTCCCGTCCCTGATTTCGAGGTAGCCCATAAGCTCGAGTTCCTCGACTAATGCTTGCACCAGAATCTGGCTTAACGAGGGGTATATTTGTTCTATCTCCTCCTTTGTAAATTCGTTTAGTATCTTATCTACAGCAATCCCTGGTTTTGGTAAAACCCTATTCAATATTGACATCATTCTTCTGAAGTAAGTGACGCAATCGCCATCATCCGCAAGGTCAAATGCTTCAAGCTTAAACACAACAGAGGTCCTGAAGTCAGGACATATCAACATTATATCTTTAGCCACCGTTCTTTCCGGGTGTGGGGGCCATCTGAATGAATCTGCAGGTCTCAAAAGTGACATGCCGTACTTAAGATCTTCCAGAGTTTTCAAGACTGGTTTGAACCCAATACCATCATATTTTTTATAGCTCGGATCATATACGCTCACAGGAGAATACCAGAAAGGGTAATAGTAGCCAGGATTTACGTATCTAGGCCCTGCTGCATAAAGGGCAGCTGCCTTTTCAGCAATCATAGGCATCACAGCTGGACACATCCTTCCCTTGAATTCTGCACCAGTCCAAATGATTTCGTCACCGATTTTGTGATTGAAGTGGCAGGGATATTTCTCCACATCCCCTAACATACCAACTACGGTTGCTTTAACTTTAAACATAGCACTTCTTTCTTGTTTGTTTATTTTTATTCCGCTGAAGACGATTCTGCAGTATGATTGTTTGGATAACGAAAGATTAGCTTTTCTTAGTGTAAGACTCTCATCCCCAATCTAGTTTGGGCTCCTCAGCTTTCATTTTCGACCGAGAGCACCTGATTTCAATCTTCTTTTTGACAACGGTCTCATTGGAAGGAGGACACTAGGTCATCCAAGCCAAGGGCGGCTAAAGTCTCGGCTTGGGGTAGTCCCGTCTCTTCGTCCCATCCCCGGAGACGGTAGTATTCCTTCAACATATCCGTAAATTTCTCCCTGTCAAGGGTGTTCCCGGTCGGATCAACTGCTTCCTCGCCGGGGCCAGGAACCATCACTTTCTGACCCTGTGCGTTAGTTCGGAAGGGTTCGGTGAAGTTGTACTCAGGGGGGAAGTCAGCTTCGGGAACTCTCCGTCCCTCTCGCACCAGGATGGCTCTTTGCAGGTTGCAAATGCGCTCGGCGTATCGGTCAAGTTCCTCACCGGCGACACCGGTAACCGCGGTAAAGATTTTGGCTTCCAGGTCAGGGTCTCCCACATGGTCCGGCGTGTTGAAGGAGTAGGTGATTGGCCAGGCGAAGTCACACAGGCCGAGGCTGTCTTTGATATAGGTTCTATTCTGTATTTTCTTAGCCGCCAGTGCTTTCCCCTCATAGCTGGACAAGTCTCCGGTTTCATCACTACCCCAGAAAGCCTTGGCGACATCATGAAACACCTTTGTTGTAACCGGAGTGAGGCCCGGTTGGAGCTGATTGATGCCCCAGGCTGCATGGATGAAGGCAGTCTCGTGTAGAATAGGATGATGCACCCTGGGTTCCATTGGGTAGATCAGCGCATGGGTAACAATTGCTCTGGGTGGCATTATGTCATAAATGCCAATGGGTGCAACGGCATAGTTGAACATGGCTTGAGCCCTGTCTGATACCTTCTCTCTGGTCCTTGCTATTCCCTCAGCCAAAATATCACCAAAGCCCTCCCGGTAGGCTATTGAGTGAAGCAGTTTTTCCAGAAATTCCCTGGTGCCAATCTTGGACAGTGGCAGGCCGGTTTCTTGCTCGGTAAGGCTTCCTGATTGATAACAGGCATAGAGCCAGTCAATAATACTTGTGAGTTCCCAAGCTTCTATGGAGTAGTCATTGGCCAGGGTCGGTGCGTCGAAAAATGTGTCCACTGGCTCATCTTCCCGGGACCACCTCCACGGTAGGTAATATTCCATAGAAAAGCACTTGCGATACCCCTCCAGCTTTTTGCCATACCGATACAATCCCCTGATGCATTCCAACCCGCATTGATAGCAACCACCCTTGCCGATGACCTCTAACAAATGACCACGGTTGGTCGCTGTTACGAGAGGAGGAATAGATAACCTAAAACGTTTGCTTATTTTGACGGTGTAGTGGTTAAGCTCCTTGAGCCTGTCCGGGTCAGCCACCGAGGGCTTGCCTGTACCCCTCAGGACCAGTGCCTTAAGG
>CAZJMM010000090.1:0-5868 GCA_964547155.1 uncultured Dehalococcoidaceae bacterium
ATCAGGCACTGGACGCAGTTCTATCTCTAAGACTACTCTGCCGTCCGTTAGAACATATAGCTCCTTAGCTTCGTCTCCTTCTTTGAAGATCACTGTTCCTTGTCTGTGAGAACCACCACGGCATAATAGCGACAGCCTTTCCAAATAGGCTGCCTCCAAGCCTCCGAAGAGCTCTGAGTTCTTGAGTTCATCAATGATTGCCATTTTTCTTCCCCCCGATATTCTTTAAATGTAATTTGCGATTTTACCATACTTTTACTGAGCTTGTCATTAGTTTTGTTGTCTTTTTTGTTCGTTCTTGTATTTGACACGGGAACATCAGGTCACTGCCGTGGACAATATCCACAACGATTGTTTCCCTTTCAAGTACTCACTGCAAATTTGTAACCTGAACTTACGTTGACTAAGTTGCCTTGAAATAGTAAAATATTTTTACAGTGGCTAATGTAAATATAGGACAAACGCAATCTGTGCAAGCTAGACAGGAGCTTGGATTATTCATCCGAATAGAGCAAGCTAATATCCTCGAGATGTCTGAGGACGAGTTTCAGCGTCTTATTGTTGACATAAAGAATAACCCGCTTTTTAAACGTCTTCATGAAAGAGATAGAATAATTCGGTATCAACCCTTGTCTCGTAGTGACCTCTCGCATAGCTTTTACGAGGTTAAGGAAGAGATTGTAGCTTCACCAGGCTCTTTTGATATTGAATCGCTAATATCAGGCAAGGGTCAGCTCCTCGGTAAGATTAAGGACTTGGGTTTAGATAAATTTAAGAAGTATTTCCTTTATCCTGAAGCGGGAATAACAGAAGAAGAAATAGCTCGCCAGTGTCAGTTGGATGTTGCTGAGGTACAGAAAATAAACAAGCTCATTGACGAATTTTCCGTCGCTACTGAATTTTGCCCTTCTGCTATTCCCGAAAGAAGGATACGCTATTCGAAAGTAGCCTCAGTGGAAGAAACTTCTGATGGCTTTATCATTGCCTATTTTTCTCCAACCCAGGCTCGGGGAAAATTTGCTGTTGATTATGAGAAGTTCGAACGACTACTCAAGGCGGGAGTATTTAACAAGGCAGAAATCAAAGAAACCAGGCAGCTTTTCCGGAAGTTGGAGTTAGTCAATAACCGAAAGGATACTCTGCACCGGGTATTACTTGGTATTGGAGAGAAGCAAGCCCTGTTCTTGAAATCAGGTGATACAAAGGCACTATTGCCTTTTACTCAAAAAGAACTGGCAGCAAAGATAGGTCTGGCAGTCAGTTCCATTAGTCGGGCTATTTCTGGAAAGAGTATTGATACTCCTTGGGGTGAGAGACCGTTGAAAGAATTTTTCCCGCGCCCCAAAAAATTTCGGAAGGAGTTGCTCAAGCAGCTTCTGGAGAAGGAGAAGAAACCAATAAGTGACCGGGCGATAAAAGTTAAACTCGAGGAAGATTTCGGGGTATCACTGTCCCGTCGCACCGTAGCCAGTCTAAGGAAAGAGTTAAGAATTCCTTCTTCCCGGCAGAGAAAAAAGAGTTTAGCCAGAGTTATTTAAAACTCTAAAGAGAGGTTAGAAACATGGCAGTTATTTTTACTGATAAAAATAAATGTAAAGGTTGTTACGCTTGTATTCGCACTTGCCCGGCTAACGCCATCAAAGTAGAAGAGGGCTTGGCTGAAGTAATGAAGGATCGGTGTGTTGCTTGTGGTAACTGTGTCTGGGTGTGCAGTCAGAAAGCAAAACAAATTGAAAGTGATATTGGAATTGTCAGAGTGCTACTGGGGAGACATCCGCCACCTATTGCCTGCTTAGACTATTCCTTTCCGGCTGCCTTTCCTGAGACTCGCCCCGGACAATTGGTAAAGGCTCTTCTGGAATTGGGCTTTAGTGAGGTAATGGAGGTTGCTTTTGGGAATGAGCTTATCGCCTCAGAATACCAAAAACTCGTAAAAGCGGGTAAGCCAAAGCCAATTATCAGTAGTCAATGTGCGGCAGTGGTGAATTACATTGAGAAATATTATCCTGAATTAATTCCTAATCTGGCACCTGTGGTGCCACCTATGATAGCTATAGGTAGATTAATCAAAAGTCACTACAAACCGGGCTCCGAGGTGGTTTTTATCGGACCATGTGTTGCCAAAAGAGCCCTACGGGATGAGAAGGTGGGTGGTGTCGTTGACGCTGTCCTAACCTTTTCGGAACTGAGGGAATTATTCACACAGAAACTTATTAATCCGGCAAATTTAGCTGAGGTACCTTTCTCTGGTCCTAAACCTAACTTAGGGCGGTTAGGTGCCATCCCCGGTGGGTTAACTAAAATAATTGGGCTTTCTTGTGACCCTACGGATAAAGAAGTCGTTGTCTGTGATGGTAAAGAGGGAGTGTTGGAAGTAATCCGTGAAATTGCTGAAGGTGATATTGGGGTTAAATTTGTGGAGCTCCTCATGTGTGAAGGCTGTGTCTGTGGTCCAATAATTGGCAATGGTCTTGGCTATTTCAAGAAGAAACAGATTATTACTGATTACGCTTTGCATGAAGCCGATCCAACTCAGACGGAGAAGGATATAGCAAAATATAGCAGTGTAAATTTAGTGAGGAGGTTCACCAATCGGTATATTTCTCTTGCCTATCCTACAGAAGAAGAGATACGGGGTGTTTTGAGTTTGACAGACAAAACAAAGCCCGAAGATGAGCTCAACTGTGGGGCGTGTGGTTATAGCACCTGTCGGGAAAAGGCTATTGCTGTCTACCGTGGGTTAGCAGAAAATGAAATGTGCTGGCCATTCGTTGTAAGGCGCCTAAAAGCGACTCAAGAGCAGCTAATTCAAGCTGAAAAATTGACTTCCTTGGGGCAATTAGCTGCGGCTATGGCTCATGAACTGAACAATCCTTTGGCTGGGGTTCTGGTCTATGCTAAGTTGTTGTCGAAGAAGTTGAGTGGTGACGGATTACCCAAGGAGGTGGCACTAAGTTACCTGGCAAAGATGGAAACTGAAGTCAGTCGTTGTTCTGGAATAGTTCGCAATCTCCTTGATTTTGCTCGCCAATCGGAGCCAAGATTAGGGATGGTGGACATTAATCAAGTCATTGACCAGACTTTGACGTTCTTGGGCCACCAAGCCCAAATGCAAAAAGTGGATATAGTTAAAGAGATCAGCGCTGACGGACCTCGGGTCATGGCTGATTTTGACCAGCTGCGGCAGGTATTTACTAACCTTCTGCTCAATGGCATTCAGGCTATGTCTGATGGTGGGACATTGACCGTGCGGACATCTGTAATAAAGGAGGAAGATTTAGGCGGAAAGACAAAAGATTTGGTCAAAATTGATGTGATAGACACAGGTTGTGGAATATCTAAAGAAAATATGCGTAAGTTATTCACTCCTTTCTTCACTACCAAAGAAAGAGGGAAAGGCGTTGGTTTAGGTTTGGCAGTAGTCCATGGCATCATACAGAGGCATAAAGGCAGAATCAAAGTTGATAGTGAAGTAGGTAAGGGAACTACCTTCACTGTTTATCTGGAGGCTTACCATGAAGGAAACAGCCAAAATAATGGTAGTTGACGACGAGGTTAGCATTCGGGAATCTCTTCATGATTGGCTGAAAGATTCTGGTCATGAAGTTTTCACCGCTGCCAATGGCGGTGAAGCTTTGGAAATTCTCAGGGATAAGAAGCCTGAGATTGTCATTACTGACTTAGTGATGCCTGGTATGGATGGACTGGAGTTGACCAAAAAGATAAAAGAGCTTTTCCCTGATATTGCGGTAATCATCATTACAGCCTATGGCAGTATATCTACAGCTATTGCTGCTATAAAAGAAGGAGCCTATGACTATATCGAGAAACCTTTCTGCCCAGAGCGGGTGGAGTTACTGATCGAGAAGTTGATGGAACATCAAAAGCTGGTAAAAGAAAATGTTTCTTTGAGACAGAAGCTGGAAGACCGTTATCGTTTTGAAGGCATCATTGCCAAGAGTAATAAAATGCAGCAGCTTTTCGAGGTGGTTAAAGTGGTAGCTAAGAGCAATGCCACGGTATTAATCACTGGTGAAAGTGGCACTGGCAAGGAACTTGTCGCTCGAGCCATTCATAGTTTGAGTCCCCGCCGGGATAAACCCTTTGTCGCGGTGAGCTGTGCTGCTCTCCCTGAAAGTCTGCTGGAGAGCGAACTTTTCGGTCATGAGAGGGGCTCTTTTACAGGGGCTATTGCTCAAAAGAAAGGCAAGTTTGAATACGCTAATAAGGGCACCCTGTTTCTTGATGAGATAGGAGATATAAGTGCTAATACTCAAGTCCATCTACTTCGGGTTATTGAAGAGAAGGAGTTCAGTAGAGTCGGCGGCAATGAGCCCATAAGAGTTGATGTGCGTATTGTTTCAGCCACCAACAAGGATTTGAAGAAGGCAGTTGAGCAGGGTGAATTTCGTGAAGACCTCTATTATCGCCTAAATGTGGTGACGATAGACTTGCCACCTCTACGAGAGAGAAAAGAAGATATTCCTCTCCTCGCCGAGCACTTCTTGAAAAAGTTTTCGGTGGAAAACCAGAAAGAAGTTACTGGCTTCTCTCCGGAAGCCAGAGAATTTCTATTAAGACATGAATGGCCAGGTAATGTCCGACAACTGGAGAATGCCGTTGAAAGAGCAGTTATTCTGGCTAAGAACAACTTGCTCACTTTAGCTGATTTAGCTCATCGAGTTTTTTCTCCACCTACTGCTGTTACTGGAAGTAAACGTATTGAGGAAATAGAAAAGAGTCATATCATCAGCGTCCTCAGAGAGACGAAAGGTAATTTTAGTGAAGCTGCCAGAGTATTGGGCATTACCCGAATGACACTTTATAACAAGGTGAAAGCCTACGGATTGAGCATAAAGAAAATGGACAGATGAGTGTCTAATTATTTTACAGTTCAGCATGAAATAGCAACTGTCTGGTAAAGAAGTCTGCTTTAATTTAGAAGCTATCCTGGATTCAGGGTAGCTTTTTTATTTTGGCACAAAAATTGCAAGTATTTATGGTGGAAGTAAAAGAAAGGAGGTAACTGAAATGCCAAAACCCGTTTTGCTGGTAGAAGATGAGACCATTGTCCGGGAGGCGTTGAAAGATTGGTTGACAGATGAGGGGCATGAGGTAGTGGCGGTGGAGGATGGTGAGCAAGCTCTGGAAGTAATTGGCAAGCAGGAATTTGGAGTGGTTGTGCTTGACCTCAAGCTCCCCGGAAAGGATGGAATACAGGTACTTAAGGAAGCTAAGGAACAAACACCGACTCTGAAGGCAATCATTATTACTGCTTACCCCTCAGTGGGTACAGCAGTTGAAGCAATGAAAGCTGGAGCCACGGAGTACCTGACTAAGCCTTTCTCTCCTGAAGCTTTACAGAAGTTGATTGAACAAGCTATAGAAGCCAAACCAATGGCTATCCCGAAGGTGGTTGTGGAAGAAAAGAAAGAAGAAGTGGGCAGGCGGGAGGAAGGGATTGTTACCTTGCTACAAAGGGGGCAGGACTTTTTCAGGACGGGTGATTATACCGGTGCCATAAAGGAATTTGAGAAGATACTGGCAGTAGCTCCGGGCAATCTGGAAGCTCGAGTTTGGATTCGAAAGGCGAGAACAGGGGCAATGGAACCTGCGGTTGAGGCGGCTGCCGAGGAAGTAGAGGAAGTTGGTAAGCCTAAGCCATGTGTCTGGATGAAAATGGGTGTGGTTGCTCACAGAATTTGCGACCGGGATTACGATTGTCTTACCTGCGAATTCGACCAGCAAATGCAAGCTGCTGGTGAATCTCCAGAAATTGCGGCGGCTCTGGAAAAGCTGAAGGCACTACCGGGCAATCAAAGGCTTTGCCGTTTCGCTCTGCGAGGCGAAGTTTCTTACCGCCTGTGC
>CAZJMM010000091.1:0-5775 GCA_964547155.1 uncultured Dehalococcoidaceae bacterium
TTCAACCCCGGCATCAGCGGCATAGTATTCCAGCGCCTTTTCCTCTATCACCTTCTCGGTCTTGAGACCGGTGCCCACAAAACGCAGCAGAGCCGGCAGGGTAAGTGTCCCCATGAGCATCAGGACCAGGACTATGGCTAAGGGTGCTAACCCCCTTTCCCTATTTATTGTTCTTAGTAACTTTTTCATAGTAAATTCTCCTCAGTCTATTGCCACTGCTGTCAATCTGCAGATCTTGGTTTAACCTTATAAATTCTGGTCTCAGTCGCTGTACCTACTTCAGCCGTCACTGTCACCTTAAGCACATCCTCAACTACAGCGCCTTCCACAGTCGGAAATTCAGCCTCGGCAGAGGTTATATACCGGGCAACGACAAACTGGGTCGTCGTGCCGTTAGTTATTTGTTGACGAGAAAGACTGTCGCCAGTAAGAGTATAACTTATGGTAGTAACAAGACCGGTACCCCACTCCGCCCAGGAAATAGTCAGCGGAAAGCCGGTGGCTCCATTATCAGGGTCTATATTTTGTGCCATAACTGCATCCCGAATTATCCAATTACCTGCGTCCTGGACCTGCCTGATGGCTATCATATAGTTTTCATTGCTGGCTCCGGTCAGGAATAACTGACGCATGGTGGCGGAAGCACCGGCTATTACCATGCTGCCGATAGCCAAAGCTAAAATTAACTCAACAAGAGTGAGTCCTTTGGAACCCTTCCTCAAAAAAGATACCTTACGGCGGGACACCTTTACCTCTCCTCCTTATAAGTCACCACTTCAAACACTTGCTTTTCCCCATGGAATACGGTCACAGTAATCTTCTGGAAGCCAAGGTCTGTCAAGGTTACATCTTGTGTCTCTGGGTCCCAAAGGATGTCAAGGGGATCGGGGTTGATGCTGACAGCGTAACCTTCAGGTATGTTGGTAATCTCGGCATAATCGTAATCGTAAGGAAAAGTGTCATCATATTCAGCATTCCTGATAGCCTCCATCTGAGTTCGAGCCAGACTTTCAGCCACAGTCCGTTCATCAGCCAATACAGTCGCTTTAATACCACCCCCCAGAGTCGACATGAAAGCAGCCCCCAGTATTCCCAGAACCGCCACTGCTATCAGGACCTCCATCAGTGTCATTCCAGATTCTTTACGGTCGCGACCGAAACTAAACTTGCGGTATTTAGGCAACTTTTTTACCTCCTACCCAGCACCCATAGACCTGAGAACCCCATAAAGAGGCATAAATAGAGACAAAGCCAGGAAAGCTACCACACCACCCAGTGCAATAAGCATGACTGGCTCAATCATTCCCAGAGCCGTCCGCATCCTGTCTTCAGCTTCAACTTCATAATTCTGAGCCACAGTGACCAGCGTTTCATCCAGATTCCCCACCTCCTCACCGACTCTGGTCATGGCTACCATCAACGGCAGAAAAAGGCGGTCTTTAGACATAGGTCGTGCCAAACCCTCTCCCTTCAGCATGCCCTCCTCAACCTGAGCCAGTGCCTTGGCTACGACCCGGTTGCCACTTGCCTGGCGAGTCAAGGTCATTATGTCGGGGAGAGGTAAACCGGAACGAAATAGCAGGGACTGGGTACGGGAGGCACGAGCCAGCTCAGTAAGCTGGTTCAGCCGTCCAATCACCGGCAGCTTCAGCAACAGCTTGTCCAGCTGGTAACGACCGGCACTCGTCCTGATATACAGGAAACCAATCACTATCAAAGCTACCAACCCAATGAGTAGATGTAGACCGTAATTAGTGGCAAAATGGACAAGGAAGAGCAAAATTTTAGTTGGCAGTGGTAGGTCAGTGCCAAAAGAAGTGAAAAGATTGATTATCGGCGGCAGCGCTACTGTAACTAATAAGGCCACTACTACAACAGCCAACCCAAGGATAACCATCGGATACATCAAGGCTGCCTTCAACCTCTTCGTAGCCTGTGCTTCCCGTTCCATATGGTCAGCAAGAGAGCGAAGAATAGTGCCAAGCTCACCCGTCTGCTCGCCTACTGCTACCATTCGGGAATAAAGAGTAGAAAAGACCGAGGGATGTTTGTCTAAAGCTGCCGAGATAGAGCTGCCGCTGCGCAGGTCGGCAATTACCTGACCAAGCACCTGCTTAAACTTTCGGGATGTAGACTGCTCCGCCAGAAGCTCCAGGCTTTGGACGATGCCAACACCAGAGTCAGTAAGCAGAGCTAACTGCCGAGAGAAAAGGAGCAAGTCTTGAGTTTTTATTCGACCTGAGAAGTACTTGCCTAAACTGGGAAAGAAGGGCACCACTGGCTTCACGCTGACGATAGAGTAACCAGCTTTCATCAGCGCTTCAGCAGCTATCTGCTCACTGATAGCAGAAACCTTGCCTTTTACCATCCGTTTGTCTTCAGTATAAGCTACATAAGCATAGTCCATAGTTCTACCCTAATCCATGGTATAAGCATTCCGGACGACTTCCGAAGGTGTGGTGATACCAGCTTTAGCTTTAAGCATACCGTCCTTAGCTAAAGGTGCCATCCCTTCTTCAATAGCCTGTGCCCGAACTTGAGAAGCAGCCGCTCCAGACATGGTAAGTTGTCGAATTCCATCTGTCATCAGCAAAATCTCAAAAATACCAACCCTGCCCAGATAGCCAGTATAGGTGCAGTTTTTG
This sequence comes from uncultured Dehalococcoidaceae bacterium, assembly GCA_964547155.1. Lineage (GTDB taxonomy): Bacteria > Chloroflexota > Dehalococcoidia > GIF9 > DYGU01 > CAZJMM01. Next base: position 2,646 of record CAZJMM010000091.1, read on the forward strand.
CAACCAGCACCAACAAGGAATTCTTTGCGCTCCTCTCCCATAATCTTATGGTAAGCTGTTTGTTCCACCAAAGATACCGGGGTCGAGCGGCCGCAGTGGGGACAGACCCGGCGCACCATACGCTGAGCGACGATACCAATGACAGCTGAGCATACTAAGAAAGGCTCAGCACCCAAATCAATTAAACGGAAAAGGGCACCAGTGCTATCGTTGGCATGAACAGAGGACAACACCAAATGCCCCGTGAGTGCCGCTTGAATGGCTATTTGAGTTGTATCGCTATCTCTAATTTCCCCCACCAGAATGACGTCAGGGTCAAGCCGGACAATGGAACGCAAACCAGTGGCGAAGGTAAGCCCGGCTCGTAGGTTAACCTGAATCTGATTCATACCTTCAAAGCGGTACTCTACTGGGTCTTCAATAGTTATAATATGCCGTCCTACCCGGTCCAAGGAATTCACTGAGGCATACAGGGTAGTTGTTTTACCGGCACCAGTAGGACCGCTAGCCAGGATCATGCCATAAGGTGCCAGCAGCATACGTTCGTATCTTTCCTGACTTTCAGGTAGAAAGCCTAACTGGGGCAGAGAAAAGACGGCTAACGATTTGTCCAAAAGCCGGAGTACTGCCATCTCACCATCAACGGTGTAAGCAGTACCCACTCTTATGTCAATCTCCCTATTCGCCACGTTTAAAGAGATCTGACCATCCTGAGGACGCCGATAATCAGCAATATTCATGCCCCCTAATATCTTAATTCGAGACATAAGGGAAGGATGAACACTCATCGGCAAAGACAGCACATCATGCAAAGTACCATCTATGCGGTAGCGGATGCGGAGCTTGTTTTCATCAGGCTCAATATGAATATCAGAAGAGCGGGATTTGACTGCTTCCTCAATAATTGAACTCAAAGCCCGAGCTAGTGGTGCATCATCAGCTATATCAGCTATTATTTTTTGCTCAGATACCTCGGGCTCCACAGCCACGGTATTAAGTTGCTCCTTAATTTGTCCGAAGGCCTTATAGTTAAAATCAATAGCCTCCAAAATATCAGTTTCTGAGGCTGGCACTGCCTCAATGCGCTTTTTGGACCGAGCGGATAGAGCTTCAATAGTTAAGATGTTGCCCGGATCAGCCATAGCTACCTCGAGTCTATCGCCACTCACCATCAAAGGAATGACCTTGTATTGGCGAGCCAAAGCCTCAGGGATTAGCTGTAGAGCTTCCGGAGTCGGAAGTTGCCGAATCAAATTCAGCCTTGGTATAGCCGAAGTCTTCTCCTTAGACTGAGGCTCAGCTTCAGCATTCAGAGTCGGGGCAAGCTTGTTTATTACTTTTTTCTCCGTACGCAAGATTTCTTCCTCTTTTACCAGCAAGATTGCTCCATTGTTATCTTTAGCCCAACTTCCTCACATCCTTAATCTCAATGACCTTTACCCTTTGTCTTTCGGCAAAATGTTTGGCTGGGTCGCTCAGTTTCGGTGCCACTAAGAGAACTTTTTCATCGAGACCGATGTCATAACCCATACTATCAAATAGAGCTACTGCTTCCAGACTTACCTCAGCCTCAGCAGTGACAGTGCCAATACCGACGCTGTGTCTGATAATGCTATCGTCCCACTCAGCCAGGATATCAATAACGTACGGGACACCTGACCTGCCCCAAACTTTGGCTTTTTCCTTGATACTGTAGCCCAGGTCTTTCAACCATTTGATAAATTGCGGCATGCTTTGAAAGGCAAAAGGCTGGTCACCAGCCTGGCGTTTAGTCACAGGCTTGCCAGAAACCAAAAGACTCTCCAGGTCTTCACCACTTAGCACCCTTATCCTCTGTCGCTTAGCAAACTGATAGGCTTCCTCGGTAAGTTTGGCGAAAACCACTAATACCTTATCATGAATACCGGCATCATAAGCTTTATCATCAAAACGGAAGACTTTTTCTAAAGTTACTTCTTTTTCGTCGTCCATAAGCGTATCTATAACTAAGGTATGAGTCCATAAGCCGTCAGTCCTAGAGGCGATAATGTCAAAAATATGCTCAGCCTTTGACTTTCCGACAATAAGACCCCTTTCTTCTATTTCGTAGCCATGGCTCTGTAATAAGGCTATCAGTTTCTTCTTTGGTCCTACCTCAAACTCCAACGCGGACCGCCGGCTTTCGTTGAGGTAGTAGGTATAAAGGGGAATTTCTTTAGCTTCATTTTCAGCAAAGAGCAGAAGACAACCTAAACACTGCCATTTGAAAACAGGGTCGCTGAAAATTTCGTTGCAGTTGGTGCATTTATATTTTATGCCCAAGCTGCGGTAGTCTGTGCCCAAAAACTTTAGCTCCCGATGACATTGAGGGCATACATACTTCCCATTGCCAATAAATTCACTTTCCACATCCACATGTCCACAGTTATAATGCTCAAGGAGGCGTGCTTTATCTACAAATCCTGAGCCACATTTAGGGCAGCGCAGGCTTGGTCTTAAATTTGCTGAACGACAATAATGACACAGGAGAATCTTATCTGAGAATCTTTTTGCCAGAATACCATCAGTAGCTAAGGACTCCAGGACTTCCGCTACTTGCTCTGCATTCATCGCCAGCAATTCTTCTATTTGAGGGTAAGAAAATCCGAGCTCTGAAGACAAACTAAGAGCTGGTTTTATTTCGATAATATCTCCTGACAGCATCTTCTCTATCAGGTTTACTGCATTAGTTTTTTGCCACAAAACTTGAGTCTCAGCCATAATATCATCTCCACAATTATCTAAAGTTATCTAAAGTTGAACCCATTCTAAAGTCCGACGCTTCCTATGTAAATAGGATTTAAGTCAGGGGACAGTCCCCCCAATAGTACTAGGTTTAGCTCCTCACCTGACGACCTTTAGGAGAAAGGAAAGTGTCTTTGAGATAATAGGAAAACACAAGATATTGACTTTTCCCCCTAGACAGGGGAAAATAGGGGAAAACACAAGATATTGACTTTTTCCTTTAGACAGGGCAAAATATAGGTAGTGTGACACGCATCATGAAAAGAAGCCAGGTCATCTGCTATCTCTGGCTGGTGCTTGTTTTAATTCTGACCTTGTCTCCTCTCACCGCCATAAAACCGTTATCTGCCCACCCCGGGAAACTGAC
>CAZJMM010000092.1:0-1520 GCA_964547155.1 uncultured Dehalococcoidaceae bacterium
GACTACTGGCAAGACCTCTTTGGTGAAGTCCTTGCCAGCAGCGGTCAGTTGTGGCGTTGGAACGAGTCATATACTAAATGGCAGGAATGGGAAGCTACTGTTGGAGATAGTCTTTCTGGAGATAAACGGAGTCATTATGAAATTACCCGAGTGAGGTCATCAGTGTTTTTTACGAGTATCGAAGAGCTACGCTGGCTGAATGATGACGCTTCTGATTGTCGTCTCTATTTGCGGATTAAAGCTGCTCCTCGAAATTATGTTCAGGTGGACTGGAGTATTTATCGGCAAGGACTACTACCTGAGGGGACAAAGCGTGACCACTATGAGATTGGGATAGTTGCCGGCACACCTTTGACTCAGATTAGAGACGCATCATGGATGAGCAATGACCCCCGTGATTTGAGGCTACAAGTATCGTCACAGGCTGAAAGCCCTTTCCAGTGGTTTAGAGCCCAGTGGAGAGCTTATTATAAGGAAGTTCGCCAAAGAAATGTTATTGATGAGATTCCACTTCAGCTGTTCTTGGAAACAGCTGTAATGGACGAGAATCTTGCTAATAGCTCCAACAATTGCTGCGATTGACTGAATCCTATTTGTTTTTGCCTATCTCATTCAGGGCGTTCAGATAGTCTTTATGAGTTAGATGGTCATAGAGCACGAAATTTATCTCCCTGAGGGGAGTAATATTGTTCTGCAAATAAGAGGCGACCGTATTAAGGGCTATCTTGGCGGCTTCTTTAATGGGATAACCATAAGCTCCAGTACTTATGGATGGGAAAGAAATGCTTTTGAGTCGATTTTCTGTTGCCAGTTTGAGGCTTTCCTGGTAGGCGCTGGCTAAGGTTTCAGCTTCGCCTTCGTTACCTCCGTGCCAGACAGGACCTACGGTATGGATGACATATTTGGCTTTTAGGTTCCCAGCAGTGGTTATTACTGCTTTACCAGGTGGTAGTCGTCCCATTTTAGCAACAATTTTCTTGCACTCTTCCAGTACGGCAGGTCCTCCGGCTCGATGGATAGCCCCGTCCACACCGCCGCCACCCATAAGACTCGGGTTTGCTGCGTTAACAATAGCTTCTGTCCCTTGGTGAGTGATGTCACCTTGAATGAGAGATAGTTTAGTCTTGTTTATAGTAATTGAATCTTTTGACATAGGCTTACTCTTTCTAAATGGCTCCCCCAGTTGGATTCGAACCATCAACCTAACGGCTGGGCAGCTGACACCCAATGATACCAAATGCGCGTGGCAACGGCAAAGTGGACTGTCAGCAGTCGATTGTTAGCTGGTCGCCCATTTTCCCTAAAAATCCTTATCTATTTCCCGCGGAATTTCCAACTCGGTCTGAAAGAAATTAGCCCTGTGCGCTGGAAAACGGGGCGGCACCGGTAATTATGGCACAGATTCGCTCCGTCCGTTAACTCGCAAGCTGGTGGCTTCCTTTACCAGCCGTGTGTTTGGTATGGGGGTAGAGGGGATCGGAGTAATGTCCAGCCTGTGTACTTGCGCAGTATGCATAGGC
>CAZJMM010000092.1:1530-5768 GCA_964547155.1 uncultured Dehalococcoidaceae bacterium
AGTTATATATTAGATGAGTTAAAACGTAGCCTTGACACCCTACGATACAAACCATATACTTGGCAAAGCTGACGATAACCTAATTCCTCTGACTGAACTGTTGTCAATTAATAGGTTCTGGCGGAATTCGACGAATTACATCGTATAAGGAAATTAACTCTCAATTCTATCCATAGTAGACTTAACAGGAGGTGTTACCTTGGCTGACAAAAGTTACGACGCCATAGTTATTGGAGGGGGGCACCATGGACTGATAATAGCCTGTTACCTACAAAAAGCGGGGATGAATACGGTGATACTGGAAAGGCAGGCAAAGCTGGGGGGATCCGTTACCAGCGAAGAGGGTCCTCTGCCTGGGTTTCTCTTAAATGAGTGTGCGCAGTGGACCCGCTTTTATTCTCATCCTGCCTACGATGATTTTAAGTTAAGAGAAAAGGGGCTGGAGTATGTTTTCCCTGAGCATAGTGAGGCTATGGTGTTTGACAATGACACCTGCTTGATAGGTTATTCAGCTCTACGAGTTGTTGATCCTATGACCGGGAGAGCTGAATTCTCCAAGGAGAACACACAAAAAACCCTCAATGAAATTGCCCGATTTTCAAAGCAGGATGCTAATATCGCTGAGGAATTACTGCGGCGGTACCTGGCAAAGTGGCGAGATGCTTTCCGTAAGTACCGTTTCAGCCCACCAACCCCCTGGGGAGAGAAGAACGAACTGGAAAAGCTGTTCGATGACCCCAAGGATGGCATTGACCCGGTATACCACTATATGACCTGCCAGCAGATTGCCTATGACCTCTTTGAGAGCGAAGAGCTGAGGACACTTTTCATGAGAGGAGCAATGACCTCCACTGGTTGCACCCCTGACGATGTACTTGGACCGTATGTTTTTATTCACACTGTTGGGTTGGTTCTCTCCTGGGAACCAGCTGCCATCGCTATAGGTGGCAGCCAAAGCATAAGTAATTCTTTGCAAAAAGCATTCACTGAGATGGGAGGCGAGTACTTCATCAACAGCGAGGTTACAAAGCTTTTTATCGAGGATGGCAAGGCTAAAGGAGTCAGGCTGAAGGAAGGTACTGAGATAAAAGCCAAGGAAATGGTAGTGAGTGATTTGAGTGCTTACCAGACAATCTGTCAGCTCATCGGTGAAGACTACGTCAGCCCTAAAATTATGCGACGGGTGAAGAATATTAGATATGACCGGCACACCGTCATATGGGCAAGCTACGCTGTACATGAACTACCTAAGTACAAAGCTGCCTGCTTTAACCCGGATTGCGGCTTACAGCCCAGACTATATATTGGACCGAGAAACGCTGACTATATGGCTACTAAGTACTGTGCTGAAATTTTTGTCAATGGGATAGCTAATAAACTATTTCTGTACACTGGTGCCGATTCAATGTGGGATAAAAGCCGCGCCCCGAAGGATAAACATATTATCGGTGTAGAGGAGTTCTCAGCACCGGCAAGATTCTTTTCGGCAAGTGACTGGGAGCAGATTAGAAGTAAATTTGCCTCTTCAATAGTCGAACACTGGTCGAAATATGCCCCTAATATGACCAAAGATAATGTTATTGCCAGTCGTGTAGTTACTGCTTATGATATCCAGTCACGACACATAAACATGCCCCAAGGCTCCATTGCCTGTGGCGATATGCTCCTCTCCCAGCAGGATAGATTTAGACCGATTCCTGAGCTATCTAATTATAAAACCCCAGTAAAGAATTTCTACCTTTGTTCCTCAGCGGCTCACTCCGGGGTAGGAACGGGTAGGGGAAGTGCCTACTGTTGTTATCAGGTCATAGCCAAGGACTTCGGTATGAAAATGGTTGGGGAGAGATGAGAAGATTAGAAGACAAAGTAGCTATAGTAACCGGCGGTGCCAGAGGACTGGGTAAGGTTTTTAGTTTAGCCATGGCGGAGCAAGGGGCTAAACTGGCGGTAGCTGATATTCTGGATAAAGAGGCTCAAAAAACGGCTGAGGAGATTTGGGCAAAAGGCGGTGCTGCTATCTTGCTCAAGGCTGATGTTACCTCTGAGGAGGACACTCTCCGCATGGTTGAGGAAACAGTAAAACAATTCGGCAGAATAGACATCCTGGTTAACAATGCGGCGATGGTATATGGCATAACCCGAAAGCCATTTACTGAAATTCCTGTAGCCGAGTGGGATAAAATGATGACAGTAAACCTGAAAGGGGTATTCTTATGTTGCCGAGCAGTATTTCCCCAAATGAAAAAGCAGAGGAAAGGCAAGATCATCAACCTTACCTCGGAAACAGCATTCACTGGTTCTAAACATTTAATCCACTACGTGACATCTAAAGGTGGTATCATCAGCTTTACTCGAGCCTTAGCTGGAGAGGTTGGGCAGTATGGCATTTGTGTTAATGCCGTAGCCCCTGGCTTTACTGATTCTGAGTCAAGCCGGACTGTAATCAATGATATTGCCAAGTACGATGTCAGTCTTACCCCTCTTGGGCGTCTGGAGCAACCGAAGGACCTGGTTGGTGCCATCATCTTCCTGGCTAGTAACGAGAGTGATTTCATAACCGGACAAACGCTGGTAGTAGACGGGGGTAGATATATGCATTAAGTGAACAACATATACGGTTGGAAAGGGAAAATCATCTTGTTTGAAATGGAGAACCACTCCTCATCCTTAGATAAGATAAACAGCCTAGCTCAGCTGAGAACATTGCATCTGATTAAGATCGAATAAGAAGGTCTGCAGGGAAATTATGGGCAAGAAATATGTAGTAGTTATTGGAACGCTGGACACCAAAGGGAAACAACTACTGTTTCTAAAGCAGCAGATTGAGCGGAGACATTGTAGTGTTATTGTTATTGATGTAAGCATGGGTGGCGAGCCACTATTTGAAGCTGATGTTGGGCCAGCAGAAATTGCGCGGTTGGGTGGGGGGACAATTGAGGAAATTAAGTTATCAAGCGATAGGGATTGGGTGTTTCAGGTTATGGAAAAAGGTGCAATAGAAAAAGTGAAGCAGCTCTACTCTGCAGGGAAAGTAGGCGGAATTATGGCAGTAGGCGGTAGCACCATAGCTCTCTTTGGAGCCCATGTGATGAAGCTACTTCCCTTTGGAATACCTAAATTTATTGTTTGTCCTGGAGCGCTGCCGGCATTTGTTCCAAAATGGTTTAATACTATGGACGTGATGATAATGCAGGGTATAGTAGATTTTGCTGGTCTCAATGAGTTGGTTATGAGTGTATTGGTTCGAGCTGCTGGTGCTGTCTGTGGCATGGTTAAGGGCTCTGGTGAAGCTATCCCTCGTCTCCCTGAGAAATCAGTTGCTATAACACAGCTTGGTTATTCTGATAACTGTGGTAGGCTTGTTAGGCAGCATCTGGAGGAGAGAGGATACCGTGTCTATCCTTTTCACGCTCAAGGAATAGGTGATAGAGCTATGGATGATTTGATACTACAGGGCTTTTTTAGTGGGGTGATAGATATAGCTACGGGCGGTGTAATTGAGGAGATTTTTGCTGGTAATCGTGCTGCAGGACCTAAAAGGCTTGAGGCAGCAGGAGAAAGGGGTCTGCTGCAAGTCGTTGCTCCTGGCAGTGTAAACATCACTAATGCTGGACCAACGAGGAAACAGGCTGAAAAATATGCCTCTGGAGAAAGGAAATTAAAACTGGATGAACTGCGCATAATGACCAGATATAGTGCTGATGAGCTGGCTGTCGCCGCCAGGACATATGCCGATAAACTGAATAAGGCAAAGGGACCAGTAAAAATCCTATTCCCAACCAAGGGCTGGTCTTCGTTAGATAGAGAAGGTTCAGTACTACATGCTCCTGAGGAAGATAAGGTATTCGTCGAAGAACTTAGAAAAAACTTGAAACCGGAAATTGAAATTAAGGAACTGAACTGCCATCTTGAAGATGCTGAGTTCGCCCTAGCTCTTGTTGAGACTTTCGTTCGTATGGATCAGTCCGGGAAGTAAGTTTCTTGGTTCAAAGTCAGGGAGACGTCGCTGTTTGTTTTGGCGGCTCATTTCAGCAAACCATGTACATAACATAATGCTCCTGTCCTCGCAGCCAAAATCGTATGAGGTATGATGGTAACTCCTCTTACATGTGACCACTTAACAAAGCCCCAACCTGACGAGATAGCTGTAGCGGCATTGAAGAAGCAGTATTAAGAGACGTTAAAGCCTCAGATTCTGGGATGCCGTGTAAATCTAAAGAGGTTATTAAAATATTTAT
>CAZJMM010000093.1:0-5722 GCA_964547155.1 uncultured Dehalococcoidaceae bacterium
TGGTAGCAGTCATTAGGGATAACGCCTTTGTAGGCATGAGCCGCCTTATTTATGATTTCATAGATATCATCTGCGTCTTTAGAGAAAAGTTCTCTAATCATTCACCGCACTTTCTGGAGAGCGCACATAGCGTCCCTAGAGGGATTCGAACCCTCGAGTCCCGGTTCCGAAGATTAAAGCCATGAGTGCTACGCTGTTTCAGTAGATAGCATAAAGCTCCAGCTTTTTACTGTTTCGAAAGTTCTTTTCGTAGCGCTTTCAGAAGTCCTTCTTCAGTTTCAGCATGAGCTTTAAGTAGCTTTAACGTGTGAGTTAAGTAACTTCGCATAACATAAGCCTTTGTTTCCCAGGCTTCGCTGGACAATGTTCCAGTTACCAGTTCGTCTGCCCATTCTCTCGACCTCGTAATTCGTTTCCTAAGTTGTTCGTGGTCATCGAGCAAGACAGACAATGCCGAAGCAAACGTTACTGTCCGATGTTTCCCAAACGCTTTTGAGATGAGTGTTTCCTCACGGTCAAAGTGACCTTGAAGCAACTGTTCGACTTTCTTGAGCGCCCGGCGCAGGTTGCGCAATTTTCGTCTCAACTCATTAGTGCCAGCCGATACGAAATCTTCTGCCGGTCCTTGGAGCTTGAGCAGAATAGCTACATCGTTAGCCTTCCGTGTCGAAATCTGCGTGCTGCTGATAATTTGTTGATGCTCCATGATAACTTGGTCAATCAATGAACGAACTTCTTCCATTCAGAACACCTCCTTAGAAATCGGAACTGAGATTGCTTCAAAAGCACAGTTTCAAGTAGGTATCAGTACCTGGTGTCACCTATTCACATAGTCTTAAGATAGGCTTTTCTTTTCTTCTCTCTCCTTTTCCGAGTAGAAGCTCTTGAGTTTTTCAGCCATTTCCTTTAGTCGTCTATCGACCAGAGAATTGATCGTACCCTCGGAATAAGTGCCATCGTCTCGTTTCTCTCCAGCAGGCACCCCGGTGAGAATTTCGATTCCTTCATCGATAGTTTTGGCTGCATATATATGAAACTTGTTGGCACGCACTGCTTCAATGACTTCATCCTTTAGCATAAGGTTTATGATGTTCTGGTAAGGTATCAAGACGCCTTGCTCCCCATTAAGCCCCTTAGCCTTACATACCTGGAAAAAGCCCTCTATTTTCTGATTAACACCACCAATGGGTTGAATTTCACCTTTCTGGTTCACCGAGCCTGTAACAGCTAAATTTTGCCTTATCGGTACCCCCGACAGGCTGGATAATATAGCATACAATTCGGCAGAGGAGGCACTATCTCCCTCTACACCTTCATAGGATTGCTCGAAACAGAGGCTGGCTGACAATGAGAGAGGTTTATCTTGGGCATATTTCCACCCCAAATAGCCACTAAGAATCAATACCCCCTTGTCGTGAATACGGCCACTGAGCTGGGACTCTCTTTCGATGTTAATCACTCCGCCACGCCCAGTGAAGGTTTTTGCGGTAATTCGCGAAGGCTTCCCAAAAGCAATATCGCCTAAGGTTAAAATACTTAAGCCATTTACTTGTCCCACCTCACTCCCTTCTGTATCTATCATGATCATGCCGCGATTTATCATGTCCTGTATCCGTTCTTCTACGAGATTATGCCGAAACAGTTTTTCATCAACGGCTTTTTGCACATGCTTTGCGGAAATAAATTTGGCGTTGTCCTTTGCCGCCCAATAGTTAGCTTCCTCAATCAATTCCTTAATCTGGGCAAACCTGGAGGAGAGCTTTTCTTGGTCACCTATCATCCTCGAAGAATACTCAATAGTTTTGGCGACTCCGCTGGGGTCAAAATGTCTCGCTTTACATTCCTCGCAACAACCGGCGAGAAAGGCAGCATAGCCCAGCATATTCTGCTCATTTCTCTCAATTTCAAAGTTAAACTCAGCTTTTACCTTAAAAATCTCCCAGAAATCCTCATCATACATTGACAGCATTTGGTAGAGTAAGGCATCCCCGATCAGTACCACTTTTACTGTTATGGGCATGGGGTCGGGTCTCATTCCCTGAGGAGCGATAAGTCCAAATTGCTCGAAGGGATCCTCAATTCGGACTTCGCTGTTTTTGATAGCTCGCTTCAGGGCAGGCCATACTCCTGGGCTTACAAGCACGTCCTGAGCACTAAGCAATAGATAGCCACCATTAGCTCGGCTCAGAGCACCGGGTTTCAGCATGGTGTGGTCACTCAGATACCCACCAAAAAGGAAACGCCTTTCGATTTTGCCAAACAAATTGCCGAAATTGGGATTCGGTTCAATGATTACCGGAGGACCCTTAGTGTCACTGTTGTCGATGAAAACGTTAACTTGAAACGAGATGAATGGGTCTCTACCACCAATCATGAGCTGGCTAATGGGAAGGTCTGAGGGGGAGCGTGCCGGTTCTTCGATCAATTTGAAAAGGTTAAGGTTATCGAGAGTATAAGTCTTCAGTTCAGTGAGATATTGGTTGACTTGGGGTGAATTGGAATACTCATCAAATAGGGAGGCAAATAACCGTGAGACGGTGAACCCGCCGATATCCTTGTCCATCTTCTGCAATTTCTCGATAGTGAATTCGCGTATGTTCATAGCCTTTTCAAAATTAGCTTGCAGGTTGTTGAGTAGTCTTGTTCGCTTAGCTTCAAGTTCTTTCCTATTATCCTCCTTCAAAGCAAGATATTCTTTCTCTTCCATCGGGCGGTCTTCAATCAGCGGAATTAGGACTGGTCCCACTTGAGTTATCTGAAGAAAGAAACCCTTCTGACGGGCTTCTTCAGCTATCTCCTCAAAAAGCTTTTGTTGTTCACCCTGCCCTTCTTCGACTATTTTTTTCCGCTGGGTCTTATACTCCTCACTGGAAAAAAGTCTACCTAATTCTTCTTTTATCTTAGTCAGTAGGTCAGCAATCTGGGCACGGAATTTTTTCCCTTTACCCTGAGGAAGACTTACTATTTTGGGACGGTCCGGCTCATGGAAATTGTAGAGATAACACCAATCGTCTAACTGGAATGTTTCCCCTCGGGCTTCCTTCTCCTTTATAACCTTTTCAATGTATGTTTTGACCACTGAGGTTTTGCCCGTGCCACTTAGCCCAGCCACATAGATGTTATACCCACCATCATTCATATTTAAACCAAATTCCACAGCTTTTATGGCCCGATCTTGACCAATGAATTCACGAAGAGGTGCTAAGTCATCAGTACAATCAAATTGGAAGAAACTTGGGTCACATTGCCGTCGAAGTTTATCAACCGGGACCTCATATTTTCTAAGTTGCACTGCTAACTTATTGGTATTCCTTCTCTTTTGCATTGCCTTACCTCCTTAGAATCAAAACTCGTATGCCCTGTTGAGAGAACAGACTATCTTCGCCATTAGAAACCTTGTCCCACCGATGGTTTAACAAGTTTGGCTTTATTTACTAATAGAATTTTACCATTTTTTGACTACACGGAACATGGCTATCATCGCGACTGAGTAGTAAGACCCTATATCACCAATTTGTGGAGTCGTTATACCGTTGAAGTCGGTCAAGAGAAAGGAAATACGTGGCTCAGTGCTTTGATGAACTTCTTTAACCTTGGTTGTGCCCAACAAGAAATGCCGACAAAGCCAGATAATTTAAATACGCGCCTAGAGGGATTCGAACCCTCGACCCCCGGTTCCGAAGACCGGTGCTCTTGTCCGCTGAGCTATAGGCGCTTTTGGGGTGGACGGAGGGATTCGAACCCTCGATCTCCAGGGCCACAACCTGGCGCCTTTAACCTCTGGGCTACGCCCACCACGAAAGGAATGACTAATCAATTATAGTAGATGAGCAGATAGGTTTCAACGAGACAGGAAAGGCTGTTTGGCAATTTAAACTATGGCGGCAATACTAGCTAAAACGCCGAGAACGCCTATGGTAACCCCGATTAAGGCACTACCCATCATCAGTCTGAATCCACGGATACTATGGTTACTTTGCCCCAGAGACCTACTTTGTCATCCTTAATAATCACCACCCCTGAAAGTTCCGGTAGCTGTTGTGCCCAGTCAATGGCTTGAGGAATATCATCAATACTTTTGACTCGGTTGCCAATGGCGGTAGCGGCAGTATCAGCTAACGGGGTGGATGCAGAAAGGACAATGACAGCATCGGCAGCACCAAAACTGAGGGAGTGCCCAACAGTGCCTGAGGAAGTACATACCCCCAGAGGAGTCTCTTCAGGTTGGACTTCCAGGGCAATTTTACCGGTGAAAGGGGAGGAGCCAGCATAAACGCCGACAAGTCGGGGCTTAGAAATCTTCAAGAATATGTCACCGCCATTTTCAACGATTATTTCTGGGGAAGAGAGAAGAAGGTCTTTGCCCACCGCTTCAGCAATAGCTCCAGCCACGGCTGCCATAGGACCAACACCCACAATCTGAGCCGCCTTTGCCATCTCTTTCACAATAGCCGGAGCATCGTCTTCTACCGGATAAGGTTCCAGGGTAGTCAGAAATAAGGGGTGTTGTTGGATATACTCTTCAAGGGGAACGCGGTGCCTGACAATGGCTTTCACTGCTTTGGCTCTCAGGTTACGGCGAGCACGAATATATAAATCAGTCTCCTTTACCACAACATTAAAGGAAACTAAATCTTTGTCTTTGCTCCACTGGCGATAAGCCCTCGGTTGATATGTGGGAGACTTCAAAAGTAGAGCTCCATAGCTCGAGGCGGGCAGGCTTTAATACATAACTCGCAAACAACGCACTTAGCATTATCGAAGAGCACCTTCCTCGTCTCTGGCTCCAAAGTGAAAGCGTTAGTGGGACATAGGGTAATACAAGCACCGCAGTGAGTGCACCGAGCTTCATTCCGGACCACATCCTGGCTTAGAGCCTGGATTTTTACTCCGGATTCGCTCAGGTATTTAATGCCTTTGTCATAATTTCTCTGTTCCCCAGCCAGTTCCATGACCAAAAGCCCTTCCCTACCCGGAGTGACTGAAGCCTTAATGATGTTAAATTCTAAGTCAAAATCTTTGACCAACCGATAAACTATAGGTTGGTCTACTATTCGAGGAGTGAAATGGAGGACTATTCTTTTAGAGACAGCCATGGTTACCTCCTTATCTTATACTTCTAATATCGGTCGTTCTTCCAAGGACTTAAAGGTAATGCCAGACTCAACACCCGGTAGGGGAGCCACTGGTTCAGTAAGCAAAAACTCACCTTTCTTTATCCAGTCCTTCAGGATATTGGCTATTTCCACAGCTTTAGGATAACTCGCCAAGGAGGCTGTAGGCACTTCTTTATCCTGGACTCTTATCGTGCCAGTTTTTAACTCGGCATAGCTAACTTCGGCTAAAACGTCTGGCTTTCTCTGGGGATAAGCTTCAGAGTAATCAATAACGGGGGCCAGTATGTCAGCATCAGTAACCAGAGTGTAGCGCAGTATTTCCTCAGATAGGATAGGTATCGGTACACCGATACCCACTGTTATGGTACAGCCGTAGCCAAGGAAGCTGGTGCCTACCAGCCATTGAGGCTTCATCTGCTTCAGGTCACCAATGACAGCCAAAGTACCAGCACCCCTCTTGGGAACTCCTGCCTCCGTCCTAGGCACATTCGGGTTATGCTGGGTACCTTGCCAGGCAACATAGCCAATGCCACCACCTAAGAATATCTTCGTGCCAATGCCAATAGTCTTATAGAAGGGGTCATTGAACAGAGGTGATAGTTGAC
>CAZJMM010000094.1:0-5643 GCA_964547155.1 uncultured Dehalococcoidaceae bacterium
GCATCAAAGACCACCGCCCCAGGGTCACCACCAGGTTTATGAGCGACGACTTCAGCGCCTACTCGCTCTCCCCAGCGCTTCAGTTGGTCAATAGCAGCAGCTCGAAAGGTATCAGCAGCCGCCAAGATAGCCTGCTTCCCTTCTTTTTTGAAGTCATAAGCTAATTTGGCAATACTGGTAGTCTTCCCCGAACCGTTGACACCCGCCACTAAAATTATGTGCATCCCCTCTCCAGGAGTAGCCAGTTTTCTTTCACTGTCAATAGTCAGCATCTTAACCATTTCTCTTCTCAAAGCCAGCCGAACTTCAGAACCCTGAGTTAGCTTCTCTGCCTTCGCTTTCTGCCTGACTTCTTGAATAAGTTTCTGCGTCGTGCTCACCCCAACATCAGCCAATATCAGTAATTCTTCTAACTCCTGCCAGACTTCCTCCGCCACTATGTCACGATCAAAGAGACGGGCAATCTTGCCAAACCAAGTCTCACGGCTTTTCTTTATTCCTTGTTCAGTTTTCAGGAGAGTCGTCTTCATTTCGCCAAATTCGTTCCCAGTTTCAACCATCGTCGTTTTGGGGAGAAGAGAAAACAAAGACAAAAGATGACCGTGGCTACCAGAACAATAGTCGCTCCAGAGGCTAAGTCTAAATAGTAAGAGAGGAAAAGTCCAGCAACACCAGAGACAACACCAAAGATAATAGATACGAGCGTCATAGTCCCAAAACGTCGTGTGACCTGATAAGCCGCCGCTGCTGGAATAACTAAAAGTGCCGAAACAAGAATGATACCCACAATTTTAATGGAAATAATAATCGTCAAGGCTATCAGGCTCAACAGTAAATAATAAAGCGCAGTGACAGGCAGACCGCTAACCTTAGCTATCTCTTCATCAAAACTTAAGAAAAGAAGCTCCTTAAAGAACAAAAGTATTATCCCTATTACTGCCAGGCTCAAGCCAAGGATCAACCAAAGGTCGGAGTTAGAAACAGACAGGATAGAACCAAAAAGATAACCGAAAAGGTCAACGTTGTAACCACGACTAAGACCAATGAAGAGTACCCCAAGAGCCATAGTGCCGGCAAAAAAAATGCCTATAGCCGTGTCCTCTGATATTCTTCCCCGCCGACTCACCCAACCGATAGCCAGGGCAGTAGCCAAACAAAAAGGGACAGCCACTGTCACCGGATTCAACCCGAAGAAAAAGCCCAGAGCCACCCCACCAAAGGCGGAGTGGGAAATGCCAGCACCAATGAAAGCCATCTTCTTCAATACTATATAGACACCGACTACGGCACAGACACCTCCCACCAGAACCGCTGTAATCAAAGCCCGTTGCATAAAAATATAGTCTAAGATATCCACGAACTCACGTCCCTCCGATTATTCGTGCTCTTTCACCACCCGGTGAGGTATTCGACCATGAGCTAATAACTCAACTTCACAGCCATAGACTTTTTCCAAGCTACCGCTGGCAAAGACCTCTTCCGGAGGAGCATGAATATAAAGACTCTGGTTCAGACAGGCTATTTTCTCTACATAGCTGGAGATAACAGCCAGGTCGTGAGACACCATAACGACGGTAAGTCCCAGCTCCCTTTTAAGCTCCCAGAGGAACTGATAAAACTTGTCCTGGGTTGCCGCATCCACCCCAGCCACTGGCTCATCCAGAAGCAATATTTTTGGCTCTGCAGCTATGGCACGGGCAATAAATACCCTCTGCTGCTGTCCCCCTGAAAGCTCACCCAATTGGCGTTGAGCCAGCTCTGCTATCCCCACGCGGTCCAGAGCTTGAAGGGCAATTTCCCTATCCTTGTCGGAAGCGTGTTTAACTATACCAATTCGCCCATATCTTCCCATCAAAACCACATCAAGCACTGAAGCCGGAAATTGCCAGTCTATGAGGCTTCTCTGAGGCAGATAACCAATAAGATGGCGCTTTCTGCCTAACTTTTCGGGAGAAACACCAAAAACTTCAATCGTGCCTCTATCGGCTTTGACTAAGCCTAAAATAACTTTCAACAAAGTTGTCTTACCACTCCCATTGGGGCCGACGAGTCCAGAAAACTCCCCAGCCTCGATGTTCAGACTTACATCTTTTAATACCGGTATATCCCGGTAATAGACCCAGACCCTGTCAATCCTCACAATATCCATATTATCTACCCATAGCCAGCTTCATCTGTTCCAGATTATACGTCATCAATTCTATATAACTATTCCTGCCATTCAATTTAGCTCCGCCAAGAGGGTCAAGTAAAAGGACTTTTACACCAGCTTCTTCAGCAATCATTTCAGCTATTTTAGGATTGAACTGTGGTTCAGCAAAGATAGCTTTAACCCTCAGTTCCTTAGTGGTATCAACAATCTCCTTTATGTGGGCGGGAGATGCTTCCTTACCAGGCGCCACCTCGATTACCGCAGCTTCCACAAGCCCGTACCTTTTGGCGAAATAGGTCCAGGCAGGGTGAAAGCAAATAAACTCCCGAACTGAAAAGGTATCAACCACATCCCGAATTTCCTTATCCAAAGCCTCTAATTCAGCTAAGTATTGTGCTTCATTTCTTTCATAGACTTCTCTATTTGCCGGGTCAACCTGAATCAGGGCTCCGGCAATACTTCTCACCTGTTGCTGGGCTAAAACCGGGTCAAGCCAAATATGAGGATTATCTCCATAACTATGTTCAGCACCTGCCGCTGCCATCTGCTGCTTAATCTCATGCCAAGCTTCGCAGACTTCGGCTTTGCAGAGCTCCTCTTGAGACTCTAAGGCTTCTACTGAGTAGGACATCCCGCCTATCTCAACTCTACTGCCCCCTTCAGTAAGCTTCCAGGGAGTCCCATCAGCTAACACTCCCTCAGTCACCGACTGATGGTCTGTCTCGCTAATTATAGGAGATATCCCTTCCGAAGTATCCACTATTATCAAGCCAGGATTGGCAGCGGCTTTAACCATTTTTTCTGCCCAAAACTCCAGTCCGAAACCATTTTTAACAAAGACCTTAGCTTCAGCTATCTCTTTTACCTGTCCTGGCGTTGGCTCATAGGTGTGGGGGCTAGCACCGGTGGGCAGAAGAGTAATTATTTCGACCTTTTCCCCACCGACATTGCTGACAAGGTCAGCCAACGGGAATATGCTAACCACAACCTTTAGTTTTGTTGAAGGCACTGCAGTCGATGAAGAAGGCAGAGTGGATGAGGTAGACTGGATAAATGGCGCAGGTAGCTCGGACCCAAATAAAACAAACGCCATGCCGGCTAAAATAAGAATTAAGCCAAGCAATAGGCTAACCCAGTAAATAAACCGCCCTCTCATGGTTCACCAGCACGACATTTGGAGCATAACCCTGAGACCTCAGAGAGATGATGCTCTGTATGAAATCCCAAGTTTTCAACAATTTCGCTTTCCTGCTGACACAGGACTTCGTTGACAAATTCCTGAAGGCTACCGCAACGGCGACAAATAACAAAGCGGTGACAACCTTCTTCTTCACCCAAAGTACACTTAACAAAGCCTCCTTGAGACAATACCCTATGAGCTAAGTTAAGAGAACAAAATAAGTTAAGGATTCGATAAATAGTGACCGCATTCAGAGATTTGCCCTGTTTCTGGAGAAGCTTCTGAATATCATAAGGAGACAAAGGCTCTGTCGACCGTTCCAGAACCTGAAGCACCAGCTTCCGTGGTTGCGTCACCTTGTAACCATGAAAACGCAAAATTTGTAATGGCTCGTTTACTTTAATCATGTTACAAGTTCAAATTATACTAAACCACAAGGTTTAATGCAACATTATTGCATTAAACCTTGTCCAGCCATAGCCTGTAGCCTTGTTATTGAAACTATAGAAGTTTTGACTGTAGGTTTTATCGCTTAGTGTATTGAGGAGCTTTGCGGGCGCGCTTTAATCCGTATTTCTTACGCTCTTTGATTCGGGGGTCTCGGGTAAGCAGACCTTCCTTACGCAAAAGTGACTTGAAGTCTACATCAACTTCCTTCAAAGCTCGAGCAATCCCATGACAGATAGCTCCGGCTTGTCCCATTACGCCGCCACCAGTTACCTTCACAGTCGCATTAAATCTGCCTACGGTATCAGTAGCCAAAAAGGGAAGCTGAATAAGACGCCGGTGCCCAACGCAAGGGAAAAATTCTTCGTAGGGCTTGCCATTAACAGTTATGACTCCACTACCCTTAGAAAGTTTCACCTGAGCCACAGCGCATTTCCTCTTCCCAGTACCCCGAACATAGGTTACATTAGCCATGAGTATCACCTTCCACTTTTGCCTTTTGTGTCAAGTCTTTGATTTGACCTTGATGAGGATGAGCCTCTCCTGAATAGACTTTAAGTTTTTTGAACATAGCCCTACCCAAACGGTTATGAGGAAGCATTCCTTTCACAGCATGTTCAATCACCTTCGCAGGGTGTTTCTGGAGCATTTCTTCCAGAGTAATACTTTTCAAACCACCGGGATAACCAGAGTGCCGATAATAGACTTTCTCCTTCATTTTCCGACCAGTTACTCTAACCTTAGCCGCATTAATGACAACAACATAATCTCCGGTATCAAGGTAAGGCGAATATACTGACTTATGCTTCCCCATAAGCAGTTTAGCTACTTGAGAAGCAAGTCTACCCAGTATCTGCCCGGAAGCATCCACCATATGCCACTGGCGTTCAATATCGCGAGGTTTAGTCGAATATGTCTTCATTTAGCTATTCACCTTAAATACTTGTCTCAATAAATGGTCTCGAATAATTGATCTTAGTCAAATATAGTCCATATGCCGGGGCTGTTGGTCCTGCCAACCCCCAAGTCCTGGCTTCCATGATTTGTCGGAAATCGGCAATGCCTATCTTGCCCAAGCCAAGTCTAATCAACACTCCCACAGTATTACGAACCTGATGAGGTAGGAAGGAATCCGCTACGATGTGAAAAATGACCAATTCTCCCTTTTTTCTTATTTTAGCCTCGTATACTGTACGCACCGTGTGAAGCATTTTACCCAAGAAAGTAGCGAAAGAGGCAAAGTCATGTTTACCTTTCAGAACCTGACAGGCTTCCTGCATAGCTGACAGGTTTAAGGGTTTGCTCACAAAATAGGCTAAACCTTTAGCGAAAACTGATTTTACACCACTATTCCAAATGCAATAATCGTATTCTCTACTCACCGCATCACGCCTGACATTAAAATCTTCAGCTCCTTTAAAAGCCTGCTTAACCACAATATCACTGGGTAGATAATAATTTAGAGCTTTAACCCAGGTCTTAGATGGTAAATTGGAAGCTGTCCAGAAGCTGACAACTTGCCCCTTAGCATGCACCCCAGTATCAGTTCGGCTGGCAGCTATTACCCGTCGCTTTTCCCGTGTCAGCTTGGCGATAGCTTCTTCTAACTCTCCTTGAATAGTAGGTACATTAGTTTGCCATTGAAAACCATGGTAACGCCCGCCATTATACTCTACAACCAAAACAATTTTGGTAGTGCCCGCAGAGAACACCACTTTTTAAAGAACTAAATCAGCTCCAGCTTAGCCATAGCAGCGCCATCACCAAGCCGCGGAGCCAACTTCGTTAGTCTGGTGTATCCTCCATTACGTTCAGCATACTTAGAAGCAAGCTCAGAAAAAACTTTATCTACCACCTTCTTATC
>CAZJMM010000095.1:0-5385 GCA_964547155.1 uncultured Dehalococcoidaceae bacterium
TCGTCGGCAGCGTCAGATGTGTATAAGAGACAGAATCATGACACTCTATTACACTCCGATAAATTTGGCATAAAGTCCTCTTGCCAGCGATTCATCGTTGGTATTCTTAACAATAGCTCGACCGTCAGGGAAAATGACCATTTCATAGCTATCAGTCGTGAACCTTAGCATGAATTCGTTATAGGCAACTTGCCCCACGGGCGTGAGACGCACTGCCAGCTCTGGTAAGGAGACACTTCCGGCATTAGGATTTAGAACCTGAACTGCATTCTGCCCGCAAAGAGATGTGGTTTTTGTCCCAAACCTCGCCTCCAAAAACTCGTATTTGCCTTGACAAGCCGGACAGTCGGCGCGACGACCAATCTTAAAACGGCTGAATTTATCTTCCCAAACATCAATAACTATTAGCTCCCGATTGATAGTCTCTGCCCCAACCAGTATCTTCATCGCCTCAGCAGATTGGAGCGAACCAATGACGAACGGGGCTGGGCTGATTACCCCAACCGTGTCGCAAGTAGAAATTGTTACCCCCTTGGGCGGATTAGCCAAAAAACATCGGAGGCAAGGTGTCTCACCAGGAATTATATTCATAGTCATTCCGTAAGCAGAGATTGCCCCACCATAAACCCACGGGATTTTATGTTTTAGGGAGACATCGTTGATAAGAAAACGAGTTTCAAAGTTGTCCAGTCCATCCAAAATCAGGTCTGCCCCGCTGGCAAACCTTTCAACATTCGTATAATTAACATCAGCGACCACCCCTTCAATTTCCACCATTGAATTCACCTTCTTCAGATGCTGCTCCGCAGCTATTGCTTTCGGTAACCCATTCTTTATATCCTCTTCATCGAAAAGGACTTGCCGTTGCAGGTTGTGGTACTCTATAAAATCCCTATCCACAACTCTTATCTTCCCTACACCAGCACGTACTAAAGAAGTGGCAATAACTGTCCCTAATGCCCCACACCCCACAACCACCACGCAACTATCACCTAACTTCTTTTGCCCTTCTTTACCTATACCTGGGAAAAGAATCTGCCTTGAATACCGGTCAACCATGATTTTGTCGATTATCTCCTCTAAGCTACATCAAGGTTTGAACCTGAAAATTTATATGTTATACATTACTGCCTCCGCCTTCTCCTTTCTCCTTTGCCGCTCAACCAAGTCCTGTAAGCTCATAGACTCCAAAACTCCATTCATTGCCCTCTTCATCTCTATCCAGATGTCCCGAGTAACACAAAAAGAGGAACGAGAGCATACCCTGGCATCGTCAACACACTCCACTGGAGCAGTAGAGCCTTCCAAGGCTTGAAGAGCCTCTTCGAGTCTTATCTGTGAAGGCGGCTTGGCTAAAGTAATACCACCTTTAGCCCCGCGGATGCTCTTGACCAATCCAGCGGCTTTAAGCACTATGACTATCTGTTCAAGATAATGCTGGGAGATTTCCTGGCTTGTAGCAATATCTTTAATGAGCACTGGACCTCCACCATAGTGAAGAGCCAACTCCAATAAAGCTCTGACTCCATATCTACCTCGTGTCGATAGCTTCATTTCTGATCCCCCCTTACGCTTTCTTACTTGGAGAAAATGGCGATATCGCTCTCAGTCTGTCTACGATTTCGGACAAGACAGGCAGTACATAGTCAATTTCTTCTCTTGCGTTTTCAGGACCAAAGGTGAAACGAACGCTACCATGAGCTGCCTCTGGACTTATACCCATAGCTGATAGGACATGGGACGGCTCCAGGGAACCTGAAGAGCAGGCACTGCCACTGGAAGCAGCTATATTGGCAAAGTCAAGATGGAGGAGAATAGCCTCTCCTTCAATATGCTGAAAACAGAAGCTTGCATGACCAGGCAAACGAAGCTCAGGGTGACCGGTCAGGTAAACATCGCTAATCTTTGATTTGACTCCTTCGATAAAATAGTCCCGCAATCTCTGGCAATAGTTGCTATTTACTTCTCGGTTTTCTGTAGCCAATCTTAAAGCTGCAGCCATTCCCACAATACCTGGAACATTTTCTGTCCCACCTCGCAGGTTTCTCTCCTGACCGCCACCTTTCTGCTGGGGTAGGAAAGGAGTATTTTTTCTCAAGTAGAGAACCCCAACTCCTTTAGGACCATATACCTTGTGAGCAGACAGGCTAAGCATATCTACTCCGAGACGGTCAACATTTAGGTCAAACCAGAAGGCTCCTTGGACAGCATCGGTATGGAAGAAAATCTTTCTCTTTAATTGCTTGCTTTCTTCCTTAATAAGGTGAGCAATATCAGCTACCGGTTCTAAAGTGCCCACTTCGTTGTTAGCTAACATGATGCTAACCAAAATGGTTTTCTCATTGATGGCTCTTTCCACATCTTCGGGGGCAACAAGACCATATTCGTCCACAGGCAAATAAGTTACTTCAAAACCAAATTTTTCCAAGAAATGACAGGTTGACAGGACAGCCTTATGCTCCACTGAGGAAGTTATGATATGGTTTCCCTCACCCTGGTTGGCAAAGGCAACCCCTTTTAAGGCTGTGTCAATAGACTCAGTAGCACCACTGGTGAAGATAATTTCATGAGGGGCACAGTCAAGGACGCCAGCCACACTTCTCCGGGCTTCATCTATAGCTTGGCGGGCTTGCTGCCCCAAACCATATATAGTTGACGGATTACCGTACTTCTCAGAGAAGTACGGCAGCATCGCCTCCATAACTTTAGCATGCACCGGCGTCGTCGCCGCATGGTCTATATAAACTACCTTGTCCATCTTCAACCTTCTATTAATGTTGACTAAGTTGATTAACATTATAATAAAACGGAAAAAAGTTGTCAAGGGTTTAGGCTCATCCTAGGACACTCATCTTAAAGCCAAGCCAGTCCGGGCAGTCTACGCACTTCTGCTGAGCACCAATGGATAGCCTGTGATATTTGTACTCGCTATCTTGTTGGTTGCAGTGAATGTGGTTGGTGCTCGAAGTACTCTGTCAGCGAAAAACTCTGAATATTTTGACGTAGTGTTCAGCCTAGATGAATATGTAGTCCAACTTCCCAAGTTGGTCATTCTTCATAATATCTGGCTTTCTTTATGTCACAGCATGCCTCCGCCTAAGAATCAAGAACTGAAAGGCACAATCACGCTACGTATTGACTTAGCCTCACTGTAACACTATAGTAATCCTGAAAGGCAATGAATGTTAGAGACGAGGAAATAGATAAACTTGTGAAGGATATTCTCTCTTAAGGAATGCCTTAAGATTTCACTGTAATAAGAATAAATCGGGGGTAGGTCGTTGGCTACAGGAGACTTGGTGGTTGGAGCTGATGGTGAACTTGTAATAAAGGTCGGACTATGGGCACTTGGTAAATTGGCGTACATCAAACGGTATTGCGACATCTTCAATACAGCCATGAAAGGTAGGTGGGCAAACAGAGCGTATATAGATTTGTTCTCTGGTACTGGGAGGTGTTTGGTTGAGGCAACAATGAGGGAAGTCGATGGGTCTCCCTTAGTAGCTTTGAATACTAAGGTACCATTCACGCATTACTTCTTCAATGATATGGATGCAAGTGCCATAGAATCCCTCCGTAAACGCACAGCACACATGGGGTTCCAATCTATTACTTACTTTAACAAAGATTGCAATGGAGTCATTGGAAATTTGTTGTCACTCTTGCCTTCGTCTAGTTTAGACTTTTGCTTCATCGACCCCACAAACTGGCAAATCAGTTTTGAGTCCATACGCAGGCTTACTGAGCAAAGACGAATGGATTTAGCTATTACTTTTCATGTCGGAGCCATAAAGCGGGTAACTGACAATCCCCCACAGGAATTGCTGAATTTCTTTCCCGATTCTAGATGGCTCAATGAGTATCGAAAGGCAAGGGAAAAAGGAACCCGAGCTGGACGCGTGTTACTCGATTCTTACGAGCGCGGTCTCCATGAAATCGGGTACATTGAAATTAAAGATTATGTTCTCGCCCAGAACAGCAAGCATGTTCCACTTTACCACTTAATATTTGCTAGTAAGAACCGGTTGGGTGGAGATTTTTGGGACAAAATAGCAGTGCGCTCAGAGACTGGACAACTGAGAATGCAAATATAAGCGACAGGAAATGGCGAATCTAAAGACTGTTACTCGGGAATATGAATTGCTCGATGGCTCAAGAAAAATTCTAGTCCAGCGCATTGGAGATGGTTCTATCATTAAAAGATTTGACAGGACTCCGCTCCCTGTGAAGGAAACGGATGTTGTCTGTCCGCATTTCTTGGAACTTAAATGGGCAACGGGATGTCCTTACGACTGTGCATGGTGTTATTTGAAAGGAACTTTGCGGTTTTGCGCTACAGGAACGCGCCCAAATATCAAGCCCCTTGCCAAAGTTCAGCAACACGTGACTGCGTTTTTGAATTGCGTTCACTGGACTTGGGAGCTTTTAAATTCAGGAGAAATTGCTGACTCTCTAATGTACGAGGGGAACAATATGCCTTTTTCCAAATCTATCTTGCCTCTGTTTAGCACACAGAAAAGGCACAAACTGCTGTTTGTGACTAAGTCGAAAAACATTCGTCACTTTCTAGCTAACGCATATCAGGATTGGGCAGTGATAAGCTTTAGTCTTAATGCTGACCTAGTTGCCCAAGAATATGAGATAGGGGCACCTAAGGTGGAGCAACGCATCAAGGCGGCGGAGGAATTAAGCAAAGCCGGCTATGAGGTGAGAGTGCGAATTGACCCTATGGTACCTGTGCCTTATTGGGAGGGGCACTATCTGGCCTTGTTGGACAAAATTTTCAGTAAGTTTAAGCCAAAGAGAATCACATTGGGTTCATTGAGGGGACTTCAAAGCACTATAAACGGCGCCTCACAAAAATCATGGGTGAGATATCTTTCAGATCGCTCGAATTGGGGAAGAAGAGTTGATTTCAATACTAGGTATCTAATGTATGCCAAGGTCATAGACTACCTGCAGCGGGAGTCGAAGTATGCAGATATTGCGCTTTGCAAGGAAACACTCGGAACTTGGAACAAGCTAAACATGGACTACAGAAATATCAGATGTAACTGCACCTTTTAGCGTTGCGTGCAATCAAGATACTTCCTTTGGTCTGACAGTCGAGATAGCCAGTGTTATTCCTTACCTGCTTGGGACTGACTATTTTCCTTTATGGTTCTGAGACCGCTTTTACTTTGCAGAATCTCAGGCTAAGTACATCAATCTGACAAAGCTCAGTTATCTTTCCTCTATGGTTATTCGTATTATAGTATCTCCCTGCTCAATCCTTTCGAGGACGTCCCTTCCGTCTGTTAGCTGACCAAATACGGAATGTTTACCGTCAAGGTGGTGCTGCGGGGTATAAGTAATGAAAAACTGGCAGCCATTGGTATTAGGACC
>CAZJMM010000096.1:0-5340 GCA_964547155.1 uncultured Dehalococcoidaceae bacterium
CGAGCGAAAAGGTTCTGTCCAATGGCTTGAAATTGGGAAATTATCATTTCTTTGAGTTCAAAACTAATTTAATTTTTACACCATTGTCCGTTCAAAATCAAATCTGTCATTGTGATGAAGACAAAACCCGATTCAGCTTCTTCGTCAATCGGGACTTATGCCGAGCTGCTTTATTACTGTGAATCACACCTTTGTTGGCTGCCTTATCTAATGTCTCAATTGCGGCGCTGACTGCTTCCTTAGCTGGTTCTGCCTCCTTGCTGGAAATAAGTTTTTCTGCCTTGATTATGGAGGTCTTCACCGAACTCCGAACGGCGCGATTATAGAATCGCTTTCTTTCCGCCACTCGTGCTGCCTTTTGGGCTGATGATGATGTTTTCTTGGTACCAGGCAATCTGTTCCTCCTTATTCCACATAATTAGATTTAATGACTTGAGTTTAGCACAGCCTCGCCTTTTCTTTCCACCTCAGTGACACCGCGAACACTGTGAACTTTGGCTAATAATCGACTTAATTGAGCCATGCTTTTGATTTCCATGGTAAGCAGAATGGATACATTTTTGTTACCCTGTTCTGAAATATTCACGTTGGTTATGTTCACTCCTTCCTCAGCAACCACATTAGTAATATCCCGCAGTAAACCAACTCTGTCCCAAGCATCGACCTTAACAGCTACCGGGTAAACATCTTGAATTGAACCCCAGTTTACTCCTATTAATCGCTCCTTTTCTCGTTGATGAGCAACATTACGGCAATCTTTGCGGTGGACAGTAACTCCGCGACTGCGAGTAATATAACCGATTATCTCATCCCCGGGCAAAGGATGACAACATCGCGCCAGATGGGTGAGAAGGTCGCCTACACCTAATACCTCTACAATCGAAGGGGTAACCGCTTTTACCGGGGAAGTTCCAGTGGCGGGACGAGGTTGTTCAGGTTCGGCTGTCCACTTCAGGACCACCTGGCGGGGACTGATACCACCATAGCCCAGAGCCGCAAAAAAGTCATCAACATCTTCAAAGTCGAATAGTTTAGCCACCGCTTCAGGATTAGTCAAACTTATACCTAAACGCTTGAGTTCTTTTTCCAGAAGCTGTTTGCCGCGTTCTATGTTTTGGATGCGCTCCTGTCTCTTGAACCATTGGCGAATCTTTTCTCGAGCGTGGGAAGTCTTAATATAGCCAAAGTCGGGATTAAGCCAGTCAAGACTAGGACCCTTAGCTTTCTTGGAAACGGCAACCTCAACAATTTCCCCATTCTTAAGTTCATAATTCAGGGGTACCAGACGACTATTTACCTTAGCGCCAACACAGCGATTCCCAAGTTCAGTATGGATCCGGTAAGCAAAATCCAGAGGCGTAGCACCCCGAGGAAGGTCTATTATTTCGCCTTTTGGAGTATAAACAAAGACCTGGTCAATAAAAATATCAGTTTTGACTGATTCCAGAAATTCTTCGCTACTGAGCTCTTTCTGCCATTCAACAAGCTGGCGAAGCCAGGTCAATTTTTCCTCAAAGTGCAAATCCTTTGTCTCACCTTCTTTGTAACGCCAGTGAGCGGCTACTCCATATTCAGCCGCTTGATGCATATCCTGAGTCCGTATCTGTATTTCCAAAGGTGTGGTGCCTCGATACATTACCGTAGTATGCAGCGCTTGATATCCGGTATCTTTAGAATTGGCGATAAAGTCATCAAATTCGTCCGGAAGAGGACGCCACAAGCCATGGATAACACCTAAGCTTCGATAGCAATCAGAAACAGTGTCCACCAGAACACGAAGAGCAAAAAGGTCATGGATATCGCCAAAGTCCTTGCCTAAAGTAGAATATTTTTGCATCTTTCTATAGACACTATAAATATGTTTCGGTCTACCTGAGACCTCAGCTTTGATACCAGCCTTAGCCAGCTCTTCTTCAAGGGTTTGAACAATCTCAGCTACAAAACTCTCTCGTTGAGCTCGGCGAGTAGCCACCAGACGAGCAATCTGATGGTACTGACGGGGCTGCATGTAACGAAAGGCTAAATCCTCCAGTTGCCACTTCATCTGCCAGATACCCAGGCGGTGGGCTAAAGGAGCATAAATATCCAGGGTCTCTCGGGCAACGTTTCGCCGTTTCTCTGGCGACAAAGCATCTAAGGTACGCATATTATGCAATCTATCGGCAAGTTTAATAAAAACCACTCGTAAGTCCTCTGCCATGGCAATGAGCATCCGCCTCAGGTTCTCAGCTTGAGAGCCTCCCCTGACAGTGCGCTTCTTCACGGCACCTGTCTCATCCGCAGTCTGCCAACTGATTTTGCCCAGCTTGGTAGCGGCATCAACTAATTTACCTACTTCAGGACCAAACTTTTTTTCAATTTCAGCCAGGGGGATGCCACAGTCTTCAGGGACATCGTGAAGTAAAGCGGCAGCGAGGGTACTATCATCCAGCTGTAATTCAGCTAAGGTAAAGGCTGTCTCGAGGGGGTGGTCTAAATAGGGTTCGCCAGACTTCCTTTTCTGACCTTCGTGAGCTTTCAGAGCAAATTGATAGGCAGCTTCTACCGTAGCCAGTTTCTCAGGGGGTAAATATTCCCCTGCCTTTTTCAGAAGAACAGTCGCATCCAAATCAAGTCTCCCTTGAGTAATGATAGCGCAGACAAAAGGGCAAGTGCAAACCGCTTTACAAAGCCTCATTCCCTATTGTATTCTCTAAAAGAATTTTGAAATCTGCGGAGGTCTTTTTTGTACAAGGCACCCCGAGGGACAGAAGATATTCTGCCGGAAGAACAAGCTTATTGGAGATACGTAGAAAATAAAGCCGCTAACGTGTGCCAACTCTACGGCTATCAGCGTCTGGATACCCCCGTATTCGAAGACGCCGACCTCTTCGTCCGAAGCATAGGTAAAGATACCGACATCGTCACTAAAGAGATGTATACCTTTAAGGACAAAGGCGGTAAGAAACTGACCTTAAGACCTGAAGGGACAGCGCCGGTCTGTCGGGCTTATTTAGAGCACGGGCTTCATAACCTGCCGCAACCAGTCAAGCTTTACTATATAGCCACCATTTTCAGATACGAACGACCTCAAGCTGGACGGTATCGGCAACACTATCAATTTGGCTTTGAAGCTATCGGCGATATTGACCCGACCCTTGATGCTGAGGTTATTGACATGGCAATGCAGTTTTATTTCTCTTTAGGTCTTAGTCAGATTACCTTGAAATTAAACAGCACAGGCTGCCGCAGGTGCCGACCTCAATATGTAAAAGGTCTAAAGGATTATTATTCTAAGCATGTACCTTCCCTCTGCCCCGATTGTCAGAATAGGCTGGAAAGAAATCCACTACGTATCCTTGACTGCAAGAACCCGTCCTGTCTGGCTATAGCCGAAGCTGCGCCAAAAAGCACCGATTACCTGTGTCCTGAGTGTCGGAGCCATTTTGAGAAGGTTCAGAAATATCTGACTATTCTCAGACTCCCCTTTCAGTTAGACCACAAGCTGGTGCGGGGTCTCGATTACTATACAAAGACTGTTTTTGAAGTCCAGCCTCAGGGTGAGTCAGGAGCCCAGACTGCTTTAGGCGGCGGTGGACGTTATGACGACCTGATCGAAGAACTGGGAGGCAAACCAACTCCAGCGTTAGGTTTTGCTGCCGGCATGAACCGAATCATCAACAACCTATTGAAGCTGAACGCTCCTGTCCCCTCTCTACCCCAACCCGATGTTTTTGTTGCCTATCATGGCTATGAGGCTAAGACCAAAGCTATAGAAATTGCCTCAGACTTACGCCGGGCTGGCATCCCTGTTATTGCTTCCGTTGGCGATCGAAGCCTGAAAGCCCAGCTCAGGCAAGCCAATGCCTTGGGCAGCCACTATGCCATCATCGTCGGTGAAGAAGAGGTAAGAGGTAAGACGGTCACCCTGCGCAATATGGCGAGTGGCGACCAAAAGACTATTCCAGTAGCCAAGTTGGTGGCAGCTCTTCGTAAAGTTAGCGCTGCATTTTAGCCATTTCCCCCAGTGCCCAAAATATGCTATAATTATTATTTGATGTTATCCTTTGCCAAATTTGCTTTTCTCCGTGCCAAAGGAGAGCGTCGTCAGCTTCTCTTTAGTCTTCAGCCACCCCCGAAACCCCTCTTGTTCCCTCATTTAAGAACAAGTTAGTAGCTATGAAAAAGGAAAACAATAACACCTCTCAACAGGTAGAAAATAACTATACTGCCGAAGATATCCGGGTTTTGGACGGGCTTGAAGCCGTAAGGCGACGCCCGGGTATGTATATCGGCAGCACTGACCAGCATGGCTTGCATCACCTTGTCTACGAAATAGTGTACAACAGTATAGATGAAGCTATGGCTGGCTTTTGCGACCGGGCAGTAGTTACCCTTAATAAAGACGGCTCAGTAACCGTGGAAGACAATGGCAGGGGCATACCTGTTGAGCTCCATCCGGCAACCAATACTTCCGCCT
This sequence comes from uncultured Dehalococcoidaceae bacterium, assembly GCA_964547155.1. Taxonomy (GTDB): domain Bacteria; phylum Chloroflexota; class Dehalococcoidia; order GIF9; family DYGU01; genus CAZJMM01. Next base: position 4,460 of record CAZJMM010000096.1, read on the forward strand.
TAGAAGCAGTAATGACCCGCCTCCATGCCGGTGCTAAGTTTGGTGGTCACACTTACACCGTTTCCAGCGGCTTGCACGGCGTTGGCGCTTCGGTAGTGAATGCCCTATCTAAGTGGCTTAAAGTAGACGTCAAGCGCCAGGGTAAGCTTTATCGCCAGGAATATCGCCAGGGTACTCCTACCAGTGAAGTTGAATGCGTAGGGGAAGCTTCAGACACAGGCACATCCGTCACCTTCTTAGCCGATAAGGAAATATTCAGCGAAATTAATTACGACTTCGATACTATCTGTCAACGCCTCAAGGAATTGGCTTACCTAAATAAGAATCTACAGCTAACCATTATCGATGAACGAACTGACCAGGAAGCCACTTTCTATTTTGAAGGCGGGATTGCCAGCTTTGTTTTCCGCCTCAATAAGAGGAGAAAAGTTCTTCATCCTCATCCCATTTATATATTAGGGATGATGAACAGTAGCATAGTTGAAGTAGCCTTGCAGTATAACGATGGCTTCACTGAGTCCATTTTCAGCTTTGCCAACTGCGTCGATACTATAGACGGCGGTAGCCACCTTACCGGTTTTCGCACTGCCCTAACTCGAGTCTTAAACGACCATGCCCGAAAGAACAAATTACTTAAGGAGTCAGAGCCTAACCTTATTGGTGAAGATGTACGCGAGGGACTAACAGCCGTCATAAGCGTGAAACTGCCCGAACCCCAGTTTGAAGGTCAGACCAAAGCCAAACTGGGTAACCCGGAAATAAAAGGCTATGTGGAAGCTACAATTACCGACAATTTGTCAGCCTATTTGGAGCAGCACCCTGACGAGGCTAAGGCAATCATTGAAAAGTGTCTTACCGCAGCTAAAGCCAGAGAGGCTGCC
>CAZJMM010000097.1:0-5229 GCA_964547155.1 uncultured Dehalococcoidaceae bacterium
GTAGAAAATCATCCCTTTATGCACGACTATACTCCAGAGGCAGACCTGGCACCTCGAGATGTAGTCGCTCGCAGCATTATCTATGAGATGAGGAAAACAGAGAGCGACCGGGTCTTCCTTGATGTAACCCACCTGCCCCCTCAATTGGTTACCACTCGTTTCCCGCACATCTATCGTTTCTGCCTTGACCACGGCTTGGACATCACCAAGGGGCTGATACCAGTAGCCCCAGCCGCTCATTACTTGATGGGCGGCGTTAAAGTTAATACCTGGGGAGAGACCAATATCCCTGGCCTCTTTGCCGCTGGTGAGATAGCCTGCACCGGGGTCCACGGAGCTAACCGTTTAGCCTCCAACTCCCTTCTGGAGGTCCTAGTCTTCAGCAAACGAATTGTCCAAAGGAGTCGCCAAATTAAGCAGACAGCCAAAACTCCAGTGATGGCAAAACCTGATTGCCCTTCCCTCAAAAAACGAGAGGTCCGAAAGAATGTACCTCCCCTTAATCTTGTTGACTTACAATCACTCCTCTGGGACAAAGTAGGCATCGTCCGTTCTCGAGAAGGTCTGGAAGAAGCAGCAGAAATTCTGGCTACCTGGCAGTCAACCTTACCCGAGCCTATTGACCGAGCTTCTTACGAATTGAACAGCCTGATAGTGAGCGCTCGACTAGTGACTGAGGCAGCTCTCCTTCGAGAAGAAAGCCGGGGAGCCCACTTCCGTACTGACTTCCCCAAGCCCTCACCAGCCTGGGAAAAACACATTACTTTCAGAAAAAGATAGATGCAGGTACCCGAAGACAAAATCGATGAAGTCATCAACCGAGCCTTAGCTGAAGATCTTGCCTCAGGAGATATCACCACTGAAGCTCTGATAGCCAAAGATTGGCAAGGAAAAGCTTCTATTCTGGCTAAGTCTGAGGGTATCCTGGCTGGCGTTGATGTCGCCAAGCAAGTCTTCCTCAAAGTTGACCCCAAACTTCAAGTGGAAATCCTCGTCGCTGATGGAGCTAAGGTCAAACCCGGAGACATAGTTGCTGTGGTGAGAGGCAGAGTTTCCAGTATCCTGAAAGCTGAGCGGACTGCCCTGAATTTCCTGCAGCATCTTAGCGGCATTGCCACAGAAACAGCTCGCTATGTGGAAGCAGTCAGAGGACTGCCGGTGAAGATTCTGGATACCCGCAAGACTATACCCGGCTTAAGAGTATTAGAAAAATATGCGGTTCGTGTCGGCGGCGGGCAAAACCACCGTATGCACCTCGGAGAGAGCATCCTCATAAAGGACAACCATCTGGCAGCCCTTTGCAAACAAGGACTAGGCTTAAAAGAAATTATCTCCCAAGCCCGACAAAAAGCTCCAGCTAAGCTAAAGATTGAGGTCGAAGTCAAGACCCTTGAAGAAGCCGAGGAAGCGACCGAGGCAGGCGCTGACATCATTATGCTGGACAATATGAACCTTGAGAGTATGCACCAGGCTGTTCAGATAGTCAAAGGTCACGCTCTTATCGAAGCTTCGGGAGGTATTAACCTAAGTAATGTGCGAGCCATAGCTCAGACCGGCGTTGACTTCATTTCTATAGGCGCTATTACCCACTCAGCCAAAGCCCTTGATATTAGCCTTGAACTCAAAACAGAATAGCGAAGGCGATAAAACAGTCTTCTAAGGAGACTTCCGCGGAGCCAAGCCATGTGCCCGAAGCAGATGAATGTCACTTAAAATAGTCGCCGTGTCACCATCGGCTACAATCACACCATCGTCCATAACTACCGTTCGCTGGCACAGTATTTTGACCAACTCCAAGTCATGAGTACCTATGACCTTGGTCATTGGTAGACGCTGCAACAACTCAATCAGAGACCATTTGCCCCTCGGGTCAAGGTTACTTGTCGGCTCATCAATAACCAATAGCTCTGGGTCCGTAGACAGGATAGTAGCAATGGCAATGCGCTTCTTTTCCCCCACACTGAGGTGATGAGAGGAGCGCTGCTCAGAACCTGACATTCCCACCCACTCCAAAGCCCGAGCTACGCGACGTTTCACTTCTGCCTCCGAATAGCCCAGGTTAATAGGACCAAAAGCCACATCCTCAAAGACAGTGGCTGAAAAGAGCTGGTCCTCCGGTTCTTGAAATACCAGCCCTACCTTCTGCCTTATCGGTTTTAAATTCTTTTCCTCCACCGTCAGCCCAAAGATTCTTACCGTGCTGTTACCCCGCAAAACTCCATTAAGATGAAGAAGGAGAGTTGATTTGCCAGCACCATTAGGACCAACAATGCCTACACCCTCTCCCTCATGGACAGCCAGAGTAATATTCTTAAGCACCTGTCGCCCGTCAGGATAAGCAAAAGAGAGGTTTTCGATTTCTATAACTTTGTCCATGATTCTTTCCTTACCACCAGACGATGGCGCCTAAAACCAGAAGGAGGCAAAGAGCAGTCCCGAAATAAGCATCAGAATGTCTGAAAGCTAATTGATGCAATGTGCGGACTTTATCATCAAAGCCACGAGACAACATAGCGGCATAAACTCGTTCCCCTCGCTCATAACTCCGAATAAACAGTGTCCCAATCATATTACCGATAGTCTTTAGCTGGTACAGTCGGCTACCTCCAAAGTTGCGGCTATCCCGCGCCTGTCTCATTCGCATCATCTCATCCACTAAAACAAAAATATAACGATACATGAAAGAGAGGATTAAAATTATTACTCGAGGTATGCCCAACTGCTGCAAACCCTTCAACAGGTCAGTCAACTTTGTGGTCGCTGATAGTAAAATCAAACTGAAAATACAGAGCCAGGCTTTAGCCATCACATTTGCCAGAATAAGTAAACCACTCTGAGTTACTGACACCTGCCATAGCCAGAGGTTATAGCTACCGGCTATTTCGCCTTCTTTAAAAAAGGGAATGAAAAGGGCAATCATCAAAACGAAGGGAAGAATTACTAGAGACCTCTTTAGAACATAAAGTAGTGGTAGTTTCGAAATCAAGAACAGGACAGAAATAAGAAAAAGGTAAAAGGCAAAAGCTTGCCAGCTATTGGCTGGGGTCAACATTACCGCCAATATAAAAGCTAAACTACTCAGGAACTTTGTCCGCGGGTCAAGTCTGTGAATAAAGCTATCTAAGTCACTATACTGGTCAATAAAGCTATGCCTCATTCTTCGCCTTCAGCAGTCGGGCTAATCCGTAGCCAACACCAAAAAGGATGAGAATGCCAATTACACCCGCCAGAATTGTCGCCAGAGTCTCACTGGCTACTCCCGGTACGACGTAGTCGGGGATGATGTTGAAAATAGGCTCAAGGGCTCTCGCCATAAACCCTTTGTCCTCAGCCACTTTCTCCAGTCCATCAGGCGATGAGGACGCCAAGGGAGATAATACTGCCAATAACAAGGCTAAAAGCAGAGCACCATACCACCATTTGAACTTCACTTTCAGCCTCTTCAAGCCTTTTGTAATTCCAGCAGATCAGCCCTAGTAGCCAGAATCAGACTAAGCACTGCAACCGTAATCAATCCCTCACCGATACCGATAAGAGCATGGACACCACCCATTGCCGGCAGGGCTACCTTCAAAGGCACAGTGCCTGAGACCCATAACTCAACGGCAGCAGCGATAGCGGCTAATACCACAGAAAACCAGGCAGCCAAGCCGCCGCCAACCAGCTTACCCTGCCTACTGTTGCCAAAAATTCTAGCTACACCTTTATAAAGATAATAACTGAGGAAACTGCCCACAACGCCCATATTGAAAATGTTAGCTCCCAGGGCAAAAAGACCGCCGTCCTGAAAAATGAGGCATTGGACTACCAGTACACAGGTCATTATCATGACCCCTACCCAGGGACCTAAGAGAATAGCGGCTAAGGCTGCTCCCAAAAAGTGCCCCGAGGTGCCGCCAGCTATCGGGAAATTAAGCATTTGAGCAGCAAAAATAAAAGCAGCTAATACTCCCATCAGCGGGATTTGTTTTTCACCCATCTTTTTGTTAGTTGCCTTCACAGCATAAGCCACAGAGCCAGCAGCAACAACACAACTTGCAGCGGCTACCGGCGTGCTCAGAAAACCATCAGGAATGTGCATGTCACGTCTCCTTTCTTTGACAATTAGCACATAGACCAAAAATAGCCAGATGTCGCAAATCAGCTTGGAACTTATAGTCTTCAAGAAGACGTTCTTGCAAAGGCAATAAGGCTGAGCCCCCCAAGTCTATTACGGTGCCGCATTTCTGACAGACAAGGTGATGATGGTGACTTTTTTCTACGTGGTGATAGCGGACGTGACCTTCACCAAAATCAGTTTTGGTGACCAAACCCAGCTCTTCCAGCAACTCCAAGGTACGGTAGACCGTGGAAATGTTAGCGTAGGGATAGCGAGCCTTCATCTGAGCATAGATTTCTTCAGCACTGATATGTTCGTCAGCATTATGGATAGCTTCAACTACCATAACCCTTTGGGGTGTAAGTCGGTAACCTTGCTGCTGAAGGACTTTGTGGCAACTCATCTCTATCTGGGGAAATTATATACCAGAGGTTTTATTTTCGCAAGGGGTTGCAACTGCAATTAGTTGCTTAAACGAGAGGCACTTTGTCTCTGCTGTCAAGAAAAATAGTTACCGGACCATCGTTATGGATTTCCACTAACATCTTCTGCTGGAAGCGTCCCGTAGCCACCCCAACTCCCATAGCCCGGACACGCTCCACAAAAAGCTCAAAAAGCTTTTCCGCTTCTTCCGGCGGCGCCGCATCGATAAAGCTTGGGCGACGCCCCTTTCGGGTATCCGCCAAAAGCGTAAACTGGCTCACTATTAGAGCCTCGCCACCAACATCCAAAAGGGAACGATTAAACTTGCCGGCTTCGTCAGAGAAAATCCGCAGGTTGACTATTTTGTCCGCCAGAAAATCTACGTCCTTTTCTGTATCACCTTTGGTTACACCCAATAGTAGCACTAAGCCCTGCCCAATCTTCCCCACCACCTCATCATTGACCGTTACCGAAGCCCTTCTAACCCGTTGCAGCAAAGCCCTCAAAGCGTCACTCCTTCTTTTCCTTTTCTTCCTTTTTTTCTTTAGCTTCTGGCTTCTTAGAGTTGGAAGTCGCCGGACTACTTTTCCCCTGGCGGCTATCAGTGATATAAAAACCGCTCCCCTTAAATATCACCGGAATAGAATTAATGACTCGCCGTGCTTTCCCACGACACATCGGGCAGACAGCTACGGGCTCTTCATCAA
>CAZJMM010000098.1:0-5173 GCA_964547155.1 uncultured Dehalococcoidaceae bacterium
AAGGAGGACTCAAATGAGAACTAGGAAATTATTGACGATACTAGGCGGTGTTTGTTTAGCATTAGTGTTGGTAGCATTGCCCTTTATGGCGTCTTGTGCTCCTGAAGAGGAAGTGACGCCAACAACGCCAACCACACTGACAACGCCACCACCCGAAGAGCATTGGACAGTAGGCATGGCAGTGAATTCATGCGCAGCTCTTGATCCGGGCGCTTCTTACGAGGGGTGGGACACTCACAAGGTTCATCTGCATGTCTGGGAGCCTCTAACTGGTATTGAAATGTTTACGAAGCCTGATGGCACCATCTGCATGTGGGAGGTGCCATGTCTAGCTACAGGCTATGAATGGGTTGACGTTACTCACATCAAGTTCAAACTAAGAGAAGGGGTCAAATTCCAAAACGGGGAGGATTTCACCGCTGAAGATGTCAAATACAGCTTTGACTACATGTTGCAGATGCCGTTGGGAGGCGTGTCCCTTTTGATTGAACATTTAGAGTTTTTTAGTGAGTGCAATATACTGGACCCCTACATTGTTGAATTTGTCCTGAAGGAGCCAAATATTGATGCAATCTCTCACATACAGCACCTGGTTATATTACCCAAGTCGCGGGGATTGACTGAGGAATCAGTTGCAGCCTTCAACAGTAACCCCGTGGGCACCGGGCCCTACAAGGTAAAAGATTTTGTGGTTGACCAGTATTGGGAGCTAGAGGCTTGGGAGGATTATCGGGATGGAATGGCCCGGCCCAAATACCTTACGATTAGATATGTGCCGGAGCCTTCATCACGGTTTGCTGGTCTCCTAACGGGTGAGCTGGACATTATAGAAGCCCCTGCTCCAGAGCATCTCAGAGAGATTGAAAAAAATCCTGATCTCGCTGTAGACACCGTTAAAGGGTGTACCGAATTTTTATATATATTGAATTGGTATAAGCCTCCCTATAATAACCCCTTGGTGCGCCAGGCTCTAAACTATGCAATTGACCGTTCTGCCATCGTAGACCAGATCCTGGAAGGCCATGGTATACCCCTTCCCAACTTTATCTATGGCACATGGACAGGTGCTATTGCCGAGATGGAACCTTATCCTTATGATCCCGAAAGGGCAAGACAACTACTAGCCGAGGCTGGCTACGCTGATGGCTTTGACTGCGAGATAGTATGCACCTCGGGTGAGACTATGAAGGATCTGGAGATTGCTCAAGCCATTCAAGCCTACTTGGCCGACGTTGGCATCAGGGCGACCCTCTCGCCGGTGGAAACCCCAGTGCGTTTTGGCCGTTATTTCGAGGGGGATTTCGAAATACTGCTTGACTATTGGGAGTTTTCTGCTCATAGCCCGGCGGATCCGGTAAAGTTCTACCTACGATTTTATCCTTTTATGGTGGAAGCAGGAGGCGGTGTTGAGGCTATACCCGAAGACATAGCTGAGATATATACCCTCTGGCAAGAAGTCGTCGGCGAGCCAGACCCCACAGAACAACTAGCAATATTTCGACAAATAAACCAGCTAACATACGACGCGGCGACAAGCGTCCTCCTTTATGGTTCGGACTGGGTCAGACCGTACAATAAGGCCAAAATGGGAAAGTGGGAGGCTATATGTAGCTATATGGTTGGGTACGTCAGGTACTACGATTATCGCGCTCTCTATCCTGCCGATAGAGCGATAGAGTGGGAATGGCCTTATCAGGGTCAGTTTCCTGCCGAATAGAGCGATAGAGTGCGAAGAGGTGTCATAGATTGAAGGACTAATAGCCCACGAATGTTCATCATGAGCTTTCTCTCGATTGTCGAGAGAGGTCTCTCAGAGAAATGGGAATTGTTTTCAAGGTAGGAGAGGGATATTATTTTCTCTGGGTGCACGTGAATACCATCGTTCACCTTGCACATCTGGGTGAACGATGGTATTCTCTCAATAAACCGTCAGCAACAAAGAAGAGGTTACTAATTGGTTGCATTCGTGATAAGAAGGCTGCTTCAAGCGATCCCAGCGATAGTGGGAGTAACACTTGTCGTATTTCTGCTAATCCATGCTACTGGCGATCCAGCCTTAATATTTCTAGGTCATGACGCTACACCAGAACGGATAGCTTTGTTTAATAAAGCCTATGGGCTGGATAAACCACTGTATGTACAATACGGGTTGTTCCTCTTCCATGTGATACAGGGAGATTTTGGAACATCTATCATTCAGGGCAGGCCAGTGATAGAGGTTATTTTGAATTACCTGCCAAGAACGGTCATCTTGGCGTTGGTATCTACGACCATCGGTTTGTTGGTGGGTATGACTGCGGGGATTATTGCTGGCTGGAAACGAAACAGCATATTTGACTATTTGCTAATGTTAGGGAGTGTACTAGGACAATCCGCCGCTCAGTTCTGGCTGGGTTTGATGCTTATGCTGGTGTTCGCCGTGAAATTGGGTTGGTTGCCTACGTCGGGAACGGGATCAGGGTTAGTGTCTATCAAGTATCTAATCTTACCCGTGCTTACTTTAACCCCTTGGTTTCTAGCTCTCACAGCCCGTTTAGTTAGGTCGGGAATGCTAGAGGTAATGCGGCAGGATTATATACGGACAGCTTATGCCAAGGGGCTTAGCCAGTGGCTGGTTATTACCCGGCATGCCTTTAGAAATGCCTTGATACCCCTCGTCACTATGACTGGGCTAAACCTTGCTGTTCTAGTGGGAGGCGCTGTCATTGTTGAGATTCTTTTCGCCTGGCCAGGGATAGGCTTTTTGGCCTACATGTCCGTACTGCACCGAGATTATCCTGTTGTGCTAGGTGTTGTCACCATGGTGGCCGTTGTTTTTATCACCGTGAATATCCTAGTAGATATTATACTTGCCTACATAGACCCGCGTATCCGTCTTACAGGAGGTAAGGCTCAGTGACCATTGCCATAAGGCTCCCTGTTGTTCAGATGGCATTCACTGTATGGCGTAGAGTGAGGTATGCCTTGTGGTGGATGTCTCGCAGCAAGGCAGCCATAACAGGCAGCATCATTGTGGGAACTGTGGTAATCGTGGCTGTGATTGGGCCCTCGATATCGCCCCATCCTTACCAGGAAATAAACTTGTCTATGCGTATACTGCCACCCTTTTGGATGGAGGGAGGAAGTGTTCACTACCCCCTGGGCACTGATGATCTCGGCAGGTGTCTTCTAAGCCGGATAATATATTCGTTTCGAGTTGCCCTCATCATTGGCGGGGTTGTTACGGTACTAGCGGCCACTGTTGGCGTGTTGTTAGGACTTATTGCCGGCTACTTTGGTGGCATTGCAGATGCTATAATCATGCGACTGGTAGATGTCATGTGGTCATTCCCTTATGTCATCTTAGCAATAGCAGTTATGGCTATATTAGGAACTACTTTCCCCAATCTGATTTTAGTGTTGGCGGTTGGCAATTGGGTCAGCTACGCACGTGTAGTCAGGTCACAGACTCTATCCGTGAAGCAGCAAGAGTTTATTACAGCTGCGGTCTCGGTAGGGATGAGACCTTCCCGCATTATCTTTCGGCATATTCTACCCAATGTCATGGCACCAGTTTTGGTGTTATCTAGCTTTCTATTGGCTGGCATATTACTAATGGAAGCAAGTCTGAGCTTTGTGGGGCTGGGTGTGCAACCGCCAACCCCAAGCTTGGGTCAAATGATAAGTAGCGGCCGTAGCTTCATATACAACGCTTGGTGGATAGTCACTTTCCCTGGACTAGCCCTTATGCTGCTGGTACTTGGAGTTAATCAACTGGGAGATGGTCTGCGCGACCTACTAGACCCGAGGCTTAAAGGAGTACTATAGCGCATATCTTGGGAACTGAGATGCTTGTTTCCATCAAGTACAGAGGGATAAACTTATGGAGCCTCTCTTAAGAGTCAAAAATCTTAGGACATATTTTTTTACGCATGAAGGTGTAGTAAAGGCGGTCGACGGTGTATCCTGGGATATTGCTCCGGGTGAAACTGTTGGGCTAGTGGGCGAGAGCGGTTGCGGGAAAAGCGTCACTGCTCTCTCAATAATGGGTCTAATAACCCCGCCAGGGAAAATCTGCGAGGGGGAGATAATATTTGAGGGGAGGGACTTGCTGAAGGTCGGTGGCAGGGAAATGCAAGACATCCGCGGCAATCAGATTGCGATGGTATTTCAAGAACCCATGACCTCACTTAATCCTGTCCTCACTATTGATCGCCAGATGACGGAGTGCCTCGAGGTTCATATGGGAATGGGTAGGATAGCAGCTAGGAATCGAGCTATTGAATTACTGGAGCTGGTAGGCATCCCTGACGCTAATAGAAGAATCAAAGATTATCCCCACCAATTCAGCGGCGGCATGTGTCAGCGGGTGATGATCGCCATGGCGCTTAGCTGCAACCCCAAGCTGCTAATTGCGGATGAGCCAACCACGGCTGTCGATGTCACGATTCAGGCCCAGCTTCTAGAGATAATGGGGGACATGACCAAGAGATTCGCAACTGCTCTGGCCATTATTACCCATAATCTTGGAGTGATAGCTAGGCATGCCCAAAGGGTCTACGTAATGTACGCTGGGCGCATTGTGGAAAAAGGAACAGCAGCGCAGATTTACACCCAGCCAAGACACCCCTATACATTGGGACTCATGGCATCAGTCCCGCGTCTCGATGAAGCAGGGAAGAGGAGATTAGCCACCATCGATGGTATGCCCCCCAATCTGCTTGCGACGTCAGTTACATGTGCTTTTCTTCCACGATGCCCATATGCTGTGAGAGCATGCCGAGAGAAGCCCTGGCCCAGCTTAAGGCAGATCGATAACAACCATTGGATAGCCTGCGAAGTCGATATTGAGGAGAGCCGACGTAAGTAGTGGAAAGTAATATCTTGGTCAATGTTAAAAATCTGGTGAAGTATTTCCCGATTACCAAAGGGATTATTCACCAACATAAGGTAGCCGATATTAAGGCAGTGGACGGGGTGAGCTTCTTTATCAGAAAGGGGGAGACTCTTGGACTTGTTGGCGAGAGCGGCTGCGGTAAAACGACCTTAGGTAGGTGTATCTTGCTGCTTTACCACCCTACCTCAGGTCACATATTCTTTGAGGGGAAGGATCTAACCAAAATGAAGAGGGAAGCTTTGCGCAAGCTACGACAGAGGATGCAGATAATCTTTCAGGACCCTTACGGCTGTCTCT
>CAZJMM010000099.1:0-5120 GCA_964547155.1 uncultured Dehalococcoidaceae bacterium
AGCCATCCCAGGGCTAATCCATTGACTATTGCCTGTAGCCATACATCAATCGGGAAGTTCAACATGGTTTTCCTTACATATGCAGAAGGAGAGTGTTAACTATCTCCCTGAGGAAGCATCTTCACTCAGGCTACAAAGCTAACTCTCTCCTCCCTGCAAGAGCATTATCTTGATGGCTCTATACTACCTTTGTCTATTCTACTGGAGGAATGAGACCTATAAATTCTGTCTTGCCATTCATTATACGGGTAATAGGAATCGGTCTAGAGAGTACTCTGTTGACCCCGTGCTTTTTCATACCTCCCATCCGGCCCGGACCAAAGTTTGTCATAAGACTGCCCGGTGCCGTCATTGTCTCCAGAGTTGCCATTACCCTCTCGGGGTCAATACTCTGTGCTTCCTCCATCCCCTGCGCCAGTATCCAAGGCATATCATAGGGATGTATGCAGTCAGACACAAATGGTTCGGCACCGTATTTTTGTTCCCACTTTAGCAATAAGTCTTTTACGGCATCAGTAGGGTGGTAAATGTCTGGGCTGTTACAAATTACGTCCGTCAGTGCTGCTGGGTCCCCAACCACGTTTACAAAGACATCAGCACCCAGTGGTGAGTTGGAAATAAAAGGTCCTTTGAAGCCCAACTGGCGGGCAGCCATCAACTGATACTGAGCTTGACCGCTGACCATTGCAAAAATCGCATCCGGCTTAAAAGCTAAAACGCGGGTATACGTAGGGATAAAATCAGTAGTACCCCATTCCCACTTTTCCACCAATGACACATTGAGTCCACGCCCTGCAGCCTGCCCCTGAAGGTTCTCTATCATTCCTTCATAGCCAATGTTGGGAGCTACTATAGCTATGTTTTTGGCAGCAGGATAGGTTTTGACAAGGTAGTCCAGGTCGGCAGCGTGAGTATCATCGTGATCAATGACTAGTCTGACCAGAAGTGGCTTATCTGGGCCCACATCTGCTGGGTGCCCTGGAATATTAATATTACCCATCACATATAATACTTTAGCGGGTGCCGTAATCTGGTAGATTGCTTCCACTTCCGATTCAAGTATGGCGCCAATTACATACTTGACTTTATCCTGCGTCACCAGCTTAGTAGCCGCGATGCCGGCGGCTTCAGGGGATAGTTTGCTATCTTCATTTATGAAATCGAATACATACCGATCATCGCCTATCTTTATACCACCTTGTTCCTGAAGTTTATCAGCGTAGAACCCCCAACCACGGGTAAAAGCCAGACCCAGAATACTAAGAGGACCAGTATGTGGCATAATCGTACCTATTTTTATATGCTTTACCTCTGGTGCCGGGGGCGGTGCAGGAGGCGGAGTTGGCGTCGGCGCCGGAGCTGGTTTGGCGCAGCCAGCTACTATTGCCACAACCAGCATCATCATCAAAAAAACCGCCATCGAAATACTGAATATTCTCTTTTTGTTATCCATTTTTCTCCTCCTTTATGACCGAGCTATTGTTAGTCTATTGTCCTTATCTTCACATACACCACCTCCTTATCTGTACTTTGCGATGCTTGTTCGGATTAATCAATCCCAGCATCATAAACAATCCTGCCTCCAATGATAGTCATTAAATTGCGTATATCCTTTATCTCATGTGGTTCCACAGTCAATATATCTTCATCCAGAATACACAGGTCAGCCAACTTGCTAACCTCGATTGAGCCTTTAATATGCTCCATCTGGTCCTGCCAGGCGCCCTCTATGGTAAACATACGAATGGCTTCCTCACGGGTGATGCATTGCTCGGGACCGCTTACTCTGCCTGTAGCTTTAGATTCTCTCAAGACAGCTGATTGTACTCCCTGTTTCCAATCGGGATAAGTGACAGGAGCATCTGAGCTCCCTGATACATGGGTTCCAGCATCTATCAAAGTCCGCAATGGCCACTGCCAAGCCGCTTTTGAATCTCCAACTATATCTACCATAAAGTCCGCTAGAGTCCACTTTATCGCCGGCTGTGCTGCAACGCCTATATTATACTCAGCCGCCAGTCTAGCGTATTTCTCTGATATAAAATCGCCGTGGATGATGTAATGCCGCATTCCCTTCAGTTCTTCTCTTTCAGCTTTAATAAACCCATCAATAGATGCTTCAATTGCCTTATCGCCGATGGCATGGACACCTACTTGGAAACCATTCTTATGGGCATAGCAAATCATATTTACCAGTTCATCATAGCGTTCTTTATCGGTTGAGCCAGGGAGAACCAGACTGCCGGTGCCTCCGCCGATATATTCTTCACTCATCCAGGCAGTCTTGTTTGTAGGTATGCCATCAGCAAATATCTTGATTCCGCCTATTTTCAGCCATTCATTGCCGAAGCCAGTGTGTACACCGATATGAGGTACTATTTGTTGCAGGTCTTTAAGAGAGCAGGCTCCATATTCACCAAACAAATAAAATATGTTAACTCTGATATCTAATTTGCCTTGATTATAAAGGTCATTATAAATGCTAATACATTCGGCATCTATTAAGCCCCCTTGGTGTCCAGCGCCACCAAGACCTAAAGCTCCTTCGGTTATGCTAGTTATGCCCAGCGAATTGAGTTCCTTAATAGCAGAGAGAATCGCTTGCCTCTTTTGGTCCTTTGTCCATGGGGGAACCACTTTCATAATAAGTCCCTGAGCCGCTAGCTCTCTTATTATGCCTGTTATATCCCCGGTCCCAGGGTCTCTTACAATCTCTCCTCCCGAAGGTAGCGGCGTATCTTTGGTAATTCCTGCCAGCTCCAGAGCTTTACTGTTCACCCACAGTTCATGCAGTGAGAAATCACTAAGATAGACAGGGTTGTTTGGGGCTACTGTGTCTAAGTCCCACCTAGTAGGGTATCTTGACAAATCTTCGAGACATTCCCTCAAATAACCTGTATCCCATCCTACCCCCCGAATCCATTCGCCAGGTTTAACCGTCTTAACCTTCTCGTCCACTGCTTTTACAATATCACTGATCGACTTTACCGTTGGATAACTCACATCGAGCGCTAGTGGAGGCTTGGTCCCACCGTACAAAGCCGCATGGATATGAGCATCATTAATTCCAGGGAGAACAGTTTTCCCCTTGATGTCTAGTATTTTTGTCTTCTTACTGGCTAAGGTTTTAACCTCCTCATTGGTGCCGACAGCCATGATTCTATCGCCCTTAATAGCTACTGCTTGTTTGATAGAAAATAGAATGTCACCAGTGATTACCTTGCCATTGATTAGAACCAAATCTGCTACTGCATATTCGGGTAATAATCTTTTAGGCTTCATACCTACTGTCATGGCCTTATGCTTCCTCTTGTGCAGTCACATATGTACTCTGATTTCTACTCACAGCGGTATATGCTCTGCTTGCCTACTTCGGCTCTTGCACAGACGCGACAACATTTCGTCCAAAGCTGGCTGTCTGCCTTCGCCCAAAGCCAAAGAACGGAGTTTGGATTAAGTCACTGCATTTAGGTGCGGATGGCAGAATAGACCAGAACAGTTTCTCTGACGATAGAGGCGAGACTAAGATGATGACCATTTTGACCACACTATCCGCTGCTACGCCCATTCCTCAGAACCCCGAGGTCCTGTAGTTTCTGCGTACTATCTAAAAGCTAAGCGCACGAGACAATTTGCAGGAATAACAACTAATCGTCCGACTACACGATTTCTTCGGCACACAGTGGAACTCAAGTTTTTCCAGTTAACATTGCTCTGAAAACGCTACAACTCAGGCAGTTAGCTCTCGCCAAGCGTCCCTCATTCACCTTGACTACTACTTGACTACCAACTGACTTTAAGTAAAAATATATTGCGGGGAGTCGCAGAAGTCAATAGCTGAAAACAGCCATTTTCTCCCACTAAGAAGTACAATGTACAGATTAGATAGCAAGAGCCTAAAAGACATTACCGCTTTAATACGTTTCATCCGCCCGTATCGACACGCTAAGCCAAAACTAAAGGACGTCCTTTCCAAAATGCTCAAGTTGTTTCGGGCAGATGATGCCGTTTTCTTTTCTGGTAATCGGACTTTAAGCGGAATAGATTGGGCAAATTCATTTAGCCTCTATGGGAATAAATCGTATCTCGCTCAGTATGCAAACCACTACTGGCGTTATGACCCTCTTTACTCAGATCAATTCTCTTTGAAACCAGTGAAGCTCGTTTTCAAAACTGACGACATTATCCCATATTCACAAATGGTGCAACTCGACTACTACAATAATTTTCTGCGACCGCAGCACCAGCTCGGAGAGTTGATCGTTCGTCTGTGCTCCGGTAGTAAGTTTTTTGGCGTAATAGCAATACAACGAGGTGAGAATCAGCCCAGCTTTGATACTGCCGATATCGAGAAGGCTAGAATCTTGCTCCCTCATCTTATAGATACTATTGAGACTGCTACTTTGATGTCAGCAATTAACGGAGAGAGGAAACTACTAAGGCGTTGCCTGGAAGATCATCCGGACGGAATCATTCTATTCGACTCTAAACTTGATCCTTTGTACACCAATTGGAGTGCCAGACAGATCTGTTCTTATTTATCTGGTGGGAAAGCTAAAACAGGGGACAAGATTGAACATTTCAACTTCTACATCCCTTCTGTGATTAGAGAAGATTGCGTGGTTATGAAAAGACTCTCTGAAGATGAAAGGCAGCTTAACGCTAATAAATATAACAGGGTTATTACAGTAGAAGGTAGCAACAGAATCTGTATAGAATATTTCGTGCTTACCCAGCCTGCACAGGAGCTATCATCACCACTTTTCCTTATCCGTCTGATAGATTCCACTGCGTCAAAAAGGATTGCAGGGGGAATTGGGCTGCAAAAGTTCGGGCTCAGTGGGAGAGAATTAGCTGTTGTGGAGTGTGTTAGTAAGGGTTTAACGAATAAGGAAATCGCCAGGCAACTGTGCATCAGCAGATTTACCGTTGAGAACCATCTAAAAAGTATCTTCGAGAAGACTGGCGCTAAGAATAGGACACAACTCGCTAACCTGGTGCAGTAATCTTCATTGACGAAAAGAAGACTGGTGAAGTTTGGCGAATAGCACCAAACGATTGTATAAAATGCATGATATCTGAAGAATTCTTCATTAGATCAGCTCTCGGCTTCTAGACTT
>CAZJMM010000100.1:0-4987 GCA_964547155.1 uncultured Dehalococcoidaceae bacterium
GTGTCATAGATAGGATAATGGCTTCTATTTTTTGAAGCTGTCTTTCTTCTTCATCACCAATATTATGAGGGATGAAACTGGAGAAGCCAGGCAGCATTTCAGCAAGTTGAGATACAGACCCCATTTTTTTGATTTGGCGGAGTTGCCAGAGGAAATCTTCGAGATTGAAGCGCTCAGCACGGATTTTTTTCTCTAATTCTTTCACATGCTGCTCATCAAAAGCTTTTTCGGCTTTTTCAATTAGAGTCAGCATGTCTCCCATACCGAGAATACGAGATGCCAGGCGTTCGGGATGAAAAGCTTCTAAAGCATCTACCTTTTCGCCTATTCCGATGAACTTTATAGGTACACCGGTAGCGAATCGAATGGAAAGGGCGGCACCTCCTCGAGCATCGCCGTCCATTTTGGTTAGAACAAGTCCGGTTAAACCAACTCGGGCATTGAATTCCTCAGCAACTTTCACGGCATCCTGTCCGGTCATGGCATCCACCACTAACAGCACTTCTGAGGGCTTTAATCCGGCTTTTAGTTCAGCTAATTCTTTCATTAATGCTTCATCAATGTGGAGCCGTCCCTGAGTATCGATGATAACCCAAGTGGTGCCTGTTTCTTTGGCTTGTTTTAGCCCGTGGATACAAATATTTTTTGGAGCAGCACTTATTTCTTCCCTATATACCGGGATGTCCAACTCCTTACCTAAGATGACTAACTGTTCAACGGCTGCTGGACGGCGGAGGTCAGCAGCTATTAAGAGAGGCTGTTGTCCAGCCTGTTTAAGGTGAAGAGCAAGCTTGGCAGCAGTGGTGGTTTTTCCTGAGCCTTGCAAACCAACAAGCATGGCAATAGATGGTGGCTGCTTGTCTGGTTCCAGTCGGCTGGCTTCTTTGCCTAATACAGTAATTAGCTCTTCGTTAACAACTTTAATGATTTGTTGTACTGGAGTGAGGCTTTCCAATACTTCAGTAGTAAGAAGACGCGTCCGCACTTCAGCTAAAAAGCTCTTCACTACTTTAAAATTTACATCTGCCTCCAGAAGTGCCAGACGTATTTCTCGAAGGGCTTCGTCTATCTCCTTCTCGCTGAGCTTCCCTTTACCACTTAATCTGCGAAAAATCTGGCTCAGTTTTTGTGTCAAAACTTCAAACATGGTTTTCAATGCGGCATTGTATTTTAAGAGAACACAATCGTCAAATCCAAAAGCGGGTAACCTCTCGGCTATCTCGTCTGAGGTAATAATCAGGTTGTGCTAAAATGGTTTAAGGAAACATTCATGCTGTCTTTGAGTTTTTATGGTGGAGTTGGGGAGATTGGGGGTAATAAAGTCTTGCTTGAGGATGGGGACACAAGATTTTTCTTTGACTTTGGCATTTCCTACGCTGAACGAGATAAATATTTTGAAGAGTATCTAAAACCTCGAAGTGGTGCTGGGCTTCTTGACCTTCTTACACTTGGGCTTCTGCCGCCGTTACAGGGTATTTATCGCGATGACCTTACTTCAAAAGAACTCTGGCCTCGATTCAAGCAGGATGCCTCCTATCGTAAGCTTAATGTTGAGGGTGTTCTCTTATCTCATGCTCACTTGGACCATAGTGGTTATATTTCATTCTTAAGAGAAGATATACCTGTTTATTGCACCTCAATGACGGCTTTCATTACTAAGGCGATGCAAGACAGTGGTCAAAGTGACTTTGAGAAGGAAGTCTGTTATCTTATTCCAAGGGAGCATACCATCCCAAAATGTGAAAGAGTCGGTGCCTTAAAATCAACAGACTATCGTAAGGTATGTGCCCAACAGAGACCCTTTCATGTTTTTGAGATGGAAGGTCTTACTCCGGATGCGTTAGCTTTTTGGAAAGACACTCCGGGTGGTCGGAAACTGGATGACAGTCCTTTGCATTTGGCAGGCAAGGTAGGCTCTGTTTCCGTTCAGTGTTTTCCAGTCAGTCATTCCATCTTTGGCTCAGCTGCTTTTGCTGTGGAAACAAGCTCGGGCTGGGTAGTCTACAGCGGGGATTTTAGATATGGTAAGCTGACAGAAGCTTCTCTGGAAAAGATAGCCAAACTTCAGCCTGCTGCCCTTATTTGCGAAGGTACTAATACTGATAAGAGAAGTTCGGTAACAGAGGGAGAAGTCTACGAAAATGCCCGACGGGTAGCCCAGCAGGCACGGGGGCTAATTATTGCCGACTTCGGACCTCGCCAGGTGGAGCGCCTTCTAACCTTTTTAAGAATCGCTGAAGAAACTAACCGTTGTTTGGTGGTTCTTCCCAGAGATGCTTACCTCCTGCAGGCAATGGCTTACCTTAACTCTGAGATACCAGACATCATTAGAGATAAAGCGCTTTGTGTTTATGAAGAAGCTAAAGCGGACTTGCAGAAATGGGAGCAGAAGGTCCGAAATAAGTATCGAGGGAAATTGGTCTCAGCAGAAGAGATATCCAAACACCAGGAGCTTTATATTTTATGCTTTAGCTTTTTTGATATGAATGAACTTCCAAGTATTATGCCTAATGGGGGGAGCCTTTACATTTACTCATCCAGCGAGGTGTTTGATGAAGAGGGTGCTTCAGATATGCGGCGGCTTAGACATTGGCTCGGACGCTTTGATATAACTGGAGTTGGACTACCTGTAGAGGTAAAACCGCATAAATGGGAAATAGCAGAAAAAGAAAGAGGATTTCATGCTTCTGGACATGCTTCGGCTCGGGAGCTTCTTGGTTTCGTGAAGGCTGTTTCTCCCAAGGTTCTCATCCCTATTCACACTGAAGCCCCTGATTTTTTCGCCAATAATCTAACGGGCACTGATATAAAAGTAATAAGTCTGAACAAACAGGAGCAGGATAAAAAAATACGCTACCCTAATGTAGAAATAGCGAGTGTTGTATGATTCCCCTTACGCTTTCACTAAGAAATTTTATGTGCTACCGCGAAAATGTCCCACCCTTGAATCTTGAAGGTGTGCATGTTGTCCTTCTCTGTGGTGATAACGGCAATGGTAAGTCAGCCCTTTTTGATGCTATGACCTGGGCATTGTGGGGTAAATCCAGAGCCAAAAGTGACGATGATTTGGTCCATTTAGGGGAGAGGGAAATGGAGGTGGAACTGGAATTTTCTGTGGCGGGACAACGGTATCGAGTAATTCGCAAGCATACCAAAGGTAGCCCATTGCGTCCGGGGCAAACGGACTTGCAGCTTCAAATAGCCAATGGCAATGGTTTCAAACCTGTTACGGGGGATACTCTTCGAGAAACTGAAAGGAAAATTATTGAAATTCTACACATGGACTATCAGACCTTTATCAATAGTGCTTTTTTAGTCCAAGGACGGGCTGATGAATTCAGTATTAAACAACCGGCACAACGCAAACAAATAATCGCTGATATTCTAGGGCTTTCTTCATACGACAGCTTTGAAGAAAAAGCTAAAAGCCTAAGCCGTGACAGAGAGATAGAGGCAGGGGGACTAGCTAATAGCATCGCCGAAATTGAGGCTCAACTGGCTGACAGAAGTAAATACGAAATGGAACTACGGAGATGGCTTGGGGAATTGACTCGGCTTGAGGCGGAGCTGAAAGAACGCCAGATGATTGTGAGTGATTTGCGACAGCAGAAAGAATTTTTGGAACGGAAGCAAGAGCAGTTGATAGATTTAACAAATGCTCTTGAAGAAACGAAGAAAGAGCTTTCGACTTGGGGAAATAGGATTATTCAACACCAGAACAAGATTAAGGATTATGAACAAATTGTTGCTGAGCGACTTGCCATAGATAATGGCTATCAACAGTACCTCCAGGTAAAAGAGCTTAATGATGAGTTTAATTCCAAGTTAGGTCAGCTTTTCAACTTAACAGAGGGTATCAGGAAAGCGGAGAAGACTATTGAAGAAGCCGAGACAGTCTTAGTTGCAGAACGGGCGATAGTTCAGACTCGGATTACGGAGCGGGAGAACAAGGTTGCCAAATTACCTCGTTTTGAGGAGGAAATGGGTCGAGTTGAGAAGCGATTGGCTGAATTGACTGAAATAGAAAGAGATATAACTAATAAGAAACAGCATATACAGCAGCTTATATCTGTATTACAGCGATTAGAATCTCATAATGCTTCCTTAGAGGAAGAACTTAAGGCTTTAAAAGAAAAGCTTGACCTTCTTACTGAAGCTGGGGTCAAATGCCCCTTATGTGAATCTGAACTTGGGGTGGATGGGCGGGAACGGTTAAAAGTCAAGCTGGAAGCAGAGGTAATGACCAAAACTAAGACTCAAAAAGACAACGAAGAAGAGATGGAAAACAAGAGGCTGGAACACTGGACTTTAGAAAAAGAGTTAGCCGAAAAAGAGCCTTACTTAAGCAAGGAACGGCCTGAAAGACAAGCCCAGTTGGGTATGTTAAAGGGAGAAATGGCTGAGGCAAGACGGTCTGAAGAGGAACTGGCTAAAGAAAGAGTAAGACTGCAAGAAATTGAAGGTCATTTACAGACGAAGGATTTTGCCACTGAAGCCCGGCGAGTTCTATCGGAGTTGCACCAGGAGCAGTTACAGCTAGGATATGATAGGGGAAAGCATGAAGTGGCTAAAAGAGAGTTATTAAAATTGCAGGAATATGAGGAGCTTAAGCGGAAATCAGAAGAAGCTGACCGAATAATTGGTGAGGAGAAAGCAACTTTAGTCTCGGCTGAGCAGGCAGCCAGCAATCTCCGCACTAAAATACAGGAAATGGAGCTAAGACAGGAAAACCTGAGGCAAGAGTTGCTTGTTCTTCCTCAAATCATTGACCAATTGAACACTGCTAACCAGACTTACGAGGGGCTTCAGGAAGAGGAACGGCAGGTGCGGGATGAAATTAGTAGACTGGAAGAAAGGCTGAGCTATTGTGGTAGTCTGGAGAAGAGTAAAAAGGAAAAGGAACGGCTCTTGCGAAAGAATTTAGAAGAGACTGGGATTTACAAAGAATTAGCTGAGGCTTTTGGGAAGAAAGGTATCCAAGCCTTAC
>CAZJMM010000101.1:0-4984 GCA_964547155.1 uncultured Dehalococcoidaceae bacterium
CTGGCATAAAAGAATAGAGAGGGTTAAAGGCAATCTTTGGGTCAATATATGCCCACTTTGTCGCCATGATTGCCCCGGCTGCCCCCATAAAAATAGCGCTGATGGCAAAGATTATCACCTTCACCAGCGTTACATTAATGCCAGCATGAGCGGCGGCTTCCTCATTCTCACCAATACTTTGCAGGGCTAAACCAACTCGAGAGCGTCTAAGAAAGTAGGAGGCAAGTAGTGCCACTACAAAAATGCCGAATATGACATAATAGACAGTGGTGGAATCTATACTGATAACCCACCGCCCAACTGTGCCCGTAACGTGAGTCTCCCAGAACAGGAGAGCATTCTTGATGAGTTCACTAATTCCAAAAGTGAATATGATGAAATACATGCCTCTTAATCTTAGAGTTAGCAAGCCGATGAAAAGGGCAAGTATGAAACTGATTAGACTACCAATAACGATAACAGCAGGCATGGGTAGTGCTTTCCCGAGCATTGCCGAAGTATACACGCCGACCCCGAAGAAAGCTGCTGACGCTAATGAGATGCGGCGGGTAGGACCGGAAAACATAGTCCAGCTCACGGCGATTACTACATACATAAAGATGTGGGTCAGCAGCATGACGGGATAACCTGAGCCATAGAGAGGTAAAGTAGCTAACAGGATTATTAAAATTAAAAGAATTAGCCCCGGTAAAAAGGACCTTTTAAAAATAACCCTTGCGATATCCATTTTTCTACTTCCCCAGAATACCGGTTGGTCTCACTAAGAGCAAGAGTATGAAGATGGCATAGTAAGCGATCAACGCTAGGGCTGCGTCTATATAGGTCACTATGCTGCCGATGAGACCCAGTATGAAACCACCGATTAAGCTACCAGTGATACTACCCAATCCCCCAAGGACAACTACTAGCATGGCGACTATAGTGTAACTGAGACCCATTGTTGGTGTAATCTCGTACGTCATACTGATAAGCGGACCAGCAAAACCAGCCATCAAGGCACCAAGACCAAAACATATAGCCAGCACCCGATGAATGTTTACCCCCATGAGTCCCGCCGTCGCTGAGTCTTCAGCCGCTGCCCTAATTGCTTTTCCTAGGCGGGTACGTGTTAGAAAGATATAGAAGGCTAAGCTTATGACAAGAGCGAATAAAAGGGCGATTAAACGATTTGCCGGGAATATGGCCCCCCAAAAATTGACTGGAGAGGTTAAATAGGTATACCCCCTGATTTGAGCCTTCCATATTAATATAGCCACATTCTGAATGACGAAGAGGAGACCAAAGGAGGCTAACAGAGAATTACCCTCAAAGATATCCATTGATTCGGACGTGTTTCTAAGGTGCTGAAAGAGAGTCCGGTGAAGTATAAAACCGATTATGAACAGAAAAGGACCACAGATGGTAAGCGAAACCAGGGGGCTAATGCCAAAGAGCACATACAGGGAATAGGTAATGAAAGCCGCGAGCATAATAAATTCGCCGTGGGAGACGTTCAGCACTCGTCCAACACCATACTGAAGGCTGAGCCCCACGGCGATCAGGGCATAGATACCACCCATGATTAAACCGCCAATTACTATATCTAAGACGGTTACAATCACAATAATACTTTCTTTAGTTCAGCAATGGAGACTTTGTAGGCTGCCCAAAAAAGATCCAATGTGGAGGATGATTATCACCTATGTAGTGTATGGCTCTCTAGGCAGCCTATTTACTATTCTTTTGCCGTTGCTAAACTAAACTCAACTACTTCGGCCACGCTGGCTTGGGGTATTCTGGTTGTGCGGTACGTTTTTCCTTAGCCGCTACGATTTCAAACTCGCCCTTCTGCCACTGACCAACCTCGCCGGGTGATTGGATATTGAATTGATTCACGAATTTCACCGGACCAAGAACCGTGTCAAACGTCAGGGTAGCCATTGCCTCCCTTAGCTTCACCCGGTCCAGAGTCCCGGTCTTCTCTATAGCCTGCTGCAGTACCACGACTGACGAATAACAAAAGGCGTTTCCATACCAGTCAGTACCTGCGGGAGTCGAAAACGCGGTCATCCTGTCCCAGAATTCCTTAGCCCCAGTATAAGGGACCTTGGGGTTCCAGGCGCCGGCTCCCATAACACCCTCCACCACATTGGCGCCGAACATCTCTCTGTAGGGGGAGAAGGCTACGCCAATAGTGCAGTAAAGGAGCTTCGGGTTCCAGCCAATCTCAATCGACTGCCTGGTAATAAGAAAAACCTCGTCAGGATAGCAGAAGAAAAATGCCCCATCAGGATTGGCTGCTTTCATCTGTTTCAATAACGGGGACAGGTCAGTAGTCCCCAGAGGCCAGCTCTTGTATATGAGTACATCCACCCCGCTTCCGGCTAATGCTGGCACCACCCCACTAGCGAACTCTATGCCATGCAGGTCTTGATGATGACCCGCCACCATCGTCTTGATTCCCAGCTCTTTAGCAAGAGCTACCATGGCTTCTGCCTTCTCCTTGGGCTGGTTCAAGATTACAAACGTGTAGGGTATCTCTTGCCACATGTCCCTAAGCTGTAGGGAATCAACCGTTGGCGCGACTACTGGATACTTATATTTGGCGAATGCAGGAGATGAGGCAAACCACAGACCCGTAGAGTAAGGGCCAAGCATAAGGTCAACCTTGTCCTGCAAAATCAACTTCTCCACCAATGTCACCAGGGTTCCAGAGTCACCCTTATCGTCATATCTGATCAACTCTATGGGTAGTTTTTTATCGTACTCCTTCACATATATCCCACCTGCGGCATTGACCTCCTTAATCCACATGTCAGTAGGAGCTATCTGCGTGACTGCTGCACCTATCGTATAAGGACCCGATAGAGAAATTGCCTGACCAAGAACGATTTTATCTTTGGCTGGTGGGGCAGGTGGCGTTGGGGTTGGAGCTGGAGTAGGAGTAGGTGTAGGAGTTGGTGCTGGGGCACAGGCACCAAACAGAAATGCCGTAACTACCGCAAACACTAATAAACCAAACAATACCCTATTTTTCACTTATTTCTCCTCCTTCTAAGACTTCTACAAACTGTATTGGAAAGACAACTACCTTTACATATTCATCCCTCCTCTTCATTTTGATATCAGCTCTGGTACCTTGGTGGATTTGTGAGACGTGTTTTTGCGCCGCCGAAGACTGTTCTCGCCAGCTCCCACCTCCTCAGGGAGTATAATCAGCCGCCTTAATATTGTCAATAGTTTATGGCATGATAATTATAATTAGCCAGAGGCGAGAATATGTGCTCTTCCAGTCTCTATAACCCTTCGAAGGTACTGTCGACGCTGAAACTATGGGAAGGTCTAGCCTGTTCATCCAGACAATGCACTTAATGGTTGCCGCTACGGCTGAGGTCGATCCAACACTCCGGATCAATGTCGTCTCCTTTAAAAATATTCGGGCTTAGTGAGTATTGGCTGGACTATCCGCCCATTCTTGCTTCTTTGATACGGGGCACCTTCACCGATTTCCCTAATCGGACCGCCTGGGAGCCAATAGGTAGTCTAATCGTCGTGATAGTCTAAAATCCCCAGCCAGATTAAGACACCCCACCAAAACCCATCAAGTCTATCCTGTTCACCTAACATTCCAATGATGCTCAACCATTTTACTCATATTCCAGTTACGAGAGCAGTGTATTCGCCACACAACAAGCGATTAAGCTAACAGGAGTGTATATTGATGCTGGAAAGCTGTATGAGGTCAGTTCGTTATGAGGAGAGGCTAAAGCTTTATGCCACATCTCTGCTTTGGCTGTTCATTCTTCAGGATCCAAAGCTCTTTATCATTCTGTCTATTATCTTATCAGTGGCGCTTTTCGTTTCAGGTATGCCTACTTGAGGACGTGTCTGTAACAGGACTACATTCTGATGGACAGGTAAGCTACCATCAATTGCCCATTCCACGTCCTGCGGGGCTCCAAAGTGCGACTCCATCTTCTTAGCCAATGCAACTATGTCAATTGCTTCTTCATCGCTAAGGGAAAGCTTCCCTCTCTCGTCAGCAGGAACTTGCTCTTCGCTGACTCCCTGCTCTCCCATGATTATTCGTTTCTCTTTTTGACCACAGGTTCTTTCTATTACTTGCATTTCTCTCTTATCCACGACGAGCTTATCAGGTGTTACTCTACCACCAACTACGCTCTCGCCCAAGCCCCAATTGCTCTCGATCAGGGCTTTAGTCTCGTCTCCACTGACTGGATGGACGGCGAGGCAAACCCCGGCAGCCCTAGCCGGCACCATCTTTAAGATGCAGACTCCTACGGGCAGGCATTTGTCGACCGGTATACCCTGACGCATAGCTCTGCTTATGCTTCGTGTATTATAAATACTTGACCATACCTTTATGACTTTCTGCAAAACCTGCTCGATCCCTTTCACATTGAGATAGGTTTCATACTGTCCGGGATGGCTTTCGACTCCGGCTGACCTGACTGAAACGGCTATGTCGGTTGCCGCACATTTATCACATAATGCTTTATAATAACTGGCTATGTTTTCCTTCATAGCCGGAGGCATTCCCTTTGATTCGACGATATTCCGCAGTGCAAGCGATACCAGTTTAAGCTGCTCAAGGTTCGCAGGGTCAATGCCTTCCAAAATGTTCTGTCGAAGGTATTGGTATATCTCCCGGTCTATACCCGTCTCATTTATGAATCTCTCATAAGCCCTTAGGGAGATAACAAACCCGATAGGAACCCGTATTCCCGCCACTTTCAGCGCTTCTCCCAAATTGGCACTTTTCTTGCCGACTAAGCCATTATGTTCCCGTCCGATCTCCTCTATCCAGTATACTTCCCTGTCTTCCATTCTCTCCTGACTTAGCTACGTACCTTTAATTGAAATCTAATTCTACAAGGCAAGTTCAATATGGTCTTCCTTTTTGCTCCCATATCTTTGGTAGCCCAAGGTCTTCAGCGATGACCTTGTAACAAATATAGCCATTTACGCCTCGCAGTCCTCCTCC
>CAZJMM010000102.1:0-4971 GCA_964547155.1 uncultured Dehalococcoidaceae bacterium
GGAATATGTCGGGCGTGATAATACTATTGAGCGTAAAGCATCTGATTATATATCTGGTATGACTGACCAATATGCTTTACGTAAGGCGCAGGAAATCCAGGCATAACCCTGGTATGTTTTGTATGGGTATGACATCGGAGGCTTTTAGGTCTAAACAATGGCTGTCATTGATGAAATAAAAACAAGAGTAGATATCGTAGAGGTCGTCTCCAATTATGTCTCTCTACAAAAGGCGGGGCGGAATTTCCGGGCTTTATGTCCTTTTCATGCTGAGAAACATCCCTCTTTCTTCGTATTTCCCGAACGCCAAAGTTGGCATTGCTTCGGGGCTTGCAATACTGGTGGTGACGTATTCTCGTTTCTTATGAAGAAGGAGAATATTGATTTCGGACAGGCTCTTCGTCTTTTAGCAGAAAGGACAGGAGTTTCTCTTGTTTCTGACAGAAAAGAGTCAAAGACGGATGAAGAAAACGTTAGGTTATTCGAAATCAATGAAGTTGCGGCTGAGTATTATCATCACTTACTCAAGACTAACCGCGGTGCTGAGGTCGCCAGAAATTACTTAGCACAACGAGGCTTATTGCCTCAAACTATTGACAATTTTCAACTCGGCTTCAGCTTAGATAGCTGGGATAGCTTACTTCAGTATTTAACTGGTAAAGGTTACAAGGTTGAGGAACTCGTAACTGCAGGGTTGATTGCGGAGAAAGAAAATAAAAATGTTTATGACTGGTTTCGTAATAAATTGATGTTTCCAATACGCAACATAGATGGACGTGTGGTAGGTTTTGGTGCCAGGGCGTTGGATGAGTCCTTGCCCAAATATATTAATTCCCCGCAAACACCTATTTTTGACAAAGGTGGTATTATCTACGGGATTGACCGTGCTAAATTAGCTATTCGGAAGCAGGATTTAGCCGTAATTGTGGAAGGTTATATGGATGTGCTTATGGCACATCAGAATGGCTGGGAGAATGTAGTTGCTTCTATGGGTACTGCTATTACTGAGAAACAGTTCAATGTTCTAAGGAAGTTGACTAAGAATCTATTGTTAGCCCTGGATGCTGATGTTGCTGGTGAAGAGGCTACCCGACGTGGCATAGAAATCGCCATAGAAACTTCAGAAAAAAGAGTGCCAATGATAATGCCAGTTAAAAAGTGGTCAGGCAAGGGAAAGACAACAAAAATAGACTATCTGAAAACCCCAGATATGAATGTGAAGGTGGTGAAGTTACCATCGGGCAAAGACCCCGATGAAATAATTAAGGAGGATATTTTGCTTTGGCGGGCTCTTGTGGAAAAAGCCGTGCCAGTGCTTGACTTTGTTGTGGAGAGTGTAGTAAGTCAAGTGGATGTAAAGCAAGCTCGCGATAAATCTCTGGCTGTAGACAGGTTGTTACCCATAATCTCGAAAGTAGAAGACCCTATCAAGCAAGCCCATTACATAAGAGTATTAGGCAGAAAATTAGATATAAGTGAGGAAAGTTTGCAAAAAGCGTTGAAAGGATATGAAATACAGGAACATCGTAAACTTCGGCAGGAAGCCGAGAGACAGTTCTCCAGCGCTCCTTTTATTGCTCAGTTTAGCCGTTCTGAACAATTCAGACCTGTGGAGGAATATTGTTTGGCTTTGTTATTTCAGTATCCGGAATTGAGAACAGAGATTGAAGGACTCCGTCCTGAGTATTTCCAATATACTGAAAATCGTGAGCTTTTCATACAGTGGCAGCAAAACCCGGATTTAGCCTCTTTTAGGCTTAGTCTTGTTCCTGCCCTTAATGAATATCTCGACCAGTTGCTAAGTGAGGGTTCTCGTTTTCCTATTCCTCAAAAGGAAAATGAACGACGGCATAATCTTATTGAGTGCATTCGCCGTTTAAAAGAAAGATGGTTGAAGGCTTTAGCAGTAGAAAGGGAAGAGTTACTGTCGCTGGAGGCTGAAAAGGGTGGTGTGGATGGTCAATTATCCAAGTTGGAAGAACAAGGTTTAGAAGTGAGTACTGGCTTGAAAGAAGTGTTCAGTAAACAAAAGGGTAAAGGTATTTAATAGGAGTAGTTGGGATGAAAGTGGAAAAAGATAAAAAGCGTTCACCCTCTTCACCTGAAAAGGATGATAAGGTATTTTTTTCAAAGAAGTCGCCTACTGAGCCTGGTGCTGAAAGTATTGAATTGACTGGAGGACCTGCTATAGGCTTGCCCGAAGGCTTAGAAGAGACTGCTGCTGAAGTCCCTCCTTTACCTTTATGGGAGGAAAAGGAGCTTCTTGAAGCTGAACAATGGGCTGAAGAAGTAGGCTTGGAGACCAAACCAGGTCTGGAAGTAGGTCTGGGTGAACATGAAGTTATCGATGACCCGGTGCGTATGTACTTGCATGAGATTGGCAAGGTGTCTCTCTTAACTGCTGTTGATGAGAAAGCGTTAGCGAGTAGAATGGAGGAAGGCAGATACTTAGATGAGATTGAAGAGGACTATTCGCAGAAATATGGCAAGTCCCTCTTACCTTCGGACACGGTAATCATTTTGCTTCATAGATTGTCTCAAGCGTATCCCCTTGTTCAAAATCTCGTTCGCGAGCTTAAGCTTCCAAAGAGTGCTAGCTTTAAGCGGCTGGTTACCGCAACCGAATTACGAACAGCTATTGATGGTGAATTAGATCCCCGGCTAACAAAGGTTATTGCCCAGCAACTGGGCAAAGATAGTTCAGGGAAAGCTAATTTCCTTGACCGAGATGTCAGACTGAAAATAAGAACAATTCTCATGGAAACAGCTATGGATATTCCAGAGGATAAGGGTCTTTCTGATTTAGCTCTGAAGCTGGTAGTGATTGAGGAAACTGAGCGAAATATTGTAGCAAAAATTGTAGCTTCGAAGAAGGAAGATAGAGAAATGAGTCAGGAAGACCTTGAAGCTATGTTTACTTTGGGACTCCGGCTGGAAGTAATAGGTAAATCAGGCAATACATATGTTTACAAGGAGATGAAGTTAGGGGTAGGGAAAGAGAACGCAAAAGAATATTTGGTTGACAATCCTAACTTATTCTCAGAGGTAAAGCAATCAATAGTCACCATATTAGAAGATAAGTCGAGTGCAGTTTTGGAAAGACTTGTCGAAGCGGCGGTAGAGCAATCCTTGGTAAATCTCTCTTTGGATAGCCGGCTATTGCCACCAGAGGTTCTAATCATAATTGGAGACAAAATCTCTTGGTCAAAATTGCCAGAGCTCTTGACCAAACCTGAGTTTTCGTCTCAACTTCAAGAACAGAATAGACGACTTAGGGCTCATTTTCAGAGGATTAAGAGAACTGCGATGAGGAAAGAGAGACATCTTATCGAAGCAAATTTAAGGCTTGTTGTTAGCATAGCCAAAAAGTATGTTGGACATGGTATGCCTCTTCTTGACTTGATTCAGGAAGGGAATATTGGCTTGATTCGAGCTGTGGAAAAATTTGAATACCGCAAAGGTTACAAATTTAGCACTTATGCTACTTGGTGGATTAGGCAAGCTATAACTCGGGCTATTGCCGACCAAGCCCGTACTATACGTATTCCGGTCCATATGGTCGAAACCATAAATAGGTTGTTGCGGGTGAATCGTCGTTTGGCTCAAGAATACGGTCGAGAGCCCAGTTATGAGGAAATTGGTAAAGGCATGGAAATTTCACCAGAAAAAGTAAGAGAGATTATGAAATTGTCTCAAGAGCCGGTGTCCTTAGAGATGCCTATTGGTGCTGAGGAGGATAGTCACTTGGGTGATTTCATTGAAGACCGTGCTGCT
The DNA here is from genome assembly GCA_964547155.1 of uncultured Dehalococcoidaceae bacterium. GTDB lineage: Bacteria > Chloroflexota > Dehalococcoidia > GIF9 > DYGU01 > CAZJMM01. The sequence continues at coordinate 3,775 of CAZJMM010000102.1, forward strand.
CTACAGCCGGCTGAAGTGGCTTCAAGGCAGTTGCTTAAAGAGCAGATTAGGAGGGTGCTTTATGAACTTAATGACCGTGAAAGGAGAGTCTTGATACTCAGGTTTGGGCTTGAAGATGGACGGGCTCGTACTTTAGAAGAGGTGGGGGGAGAGTTTGGTGTAACAAGGGAAAGAATCCGACAGATTGAGGCTAAAGCATTACGGAAATTGCGCCATCCCAGTAGAAGTCGAAAGTTAAAAGACTACTTAGAATAGTGACTGACTGCTACTAAAATTGCAGGAGGAAAAAGAATAATGCGATTCATTAGAGGCTGCTTTACTTTTCTTGGTGTTATTACTTTTTTAGTCTTGCTTGCTATCGTAGCTGGTTATTTTCTTCTTGCTTTAACCCCACCATTATGGTCACAAAGGGTGCCGGTGGCATTGTCCGCTGAAGCGGTAGAGAGTCTGAACCAGAAATTGGAGACTTTGCAAAATGAAATTGAGGCAGCAGTAGAAGCAAAGCAGGAGCGTGAAGTAAGCCTCGTAATTACTGAAGAAGAGGCTAATTCCAAACTGGTTGAAGTTTTAGCCGAAGATAAAATGCCTTTTAAGGAAATTTTGTTTAACTTTCGTGAAGACAATGTTTTTGGATTTTCGATCTTAGATAATCCGGGCTTGAAAATCAAAGTGGTACTTAAAGCCAAGCTGGAGATAGCTGAAGGAAGAACAAAGGTTGTAGTGGAAGATTTGAATTTGGGTAAATTACCTTTGCCCAAAAGTATGAATAAGTGGGCTGGTTATATCATGCAGATACTGACAGAACTAATCACGATACCTGGTGAACTCCCCTGGCAGATAACCAAAATTCAGATTTCTGATGGTGAAGTGACAGTTACGGGGATAACAAAAAAGGTGTGAAATGCCTTTTCCCCTCTGTTGTCTGTAGACAGGGTTGCATGATACCTAAAAGGCGCTTCATCGGTCACTGATAAAGGGTAAGTTCTTTGGCAATTTCCCTTTGCTTATCAATTTGGTTACCTTCTGTACTTGCTGGAATCGATTGAGTAATTGATTTACATCTTGGGGTGTGGTGCCGCTACCTTTGGCAATGCGACGACGACGGCTACCACCTATAATGCGTGGGTTACTTCGTTCTTCAGGTGTCATAGATAGGATAATGGCTTCTATTTTTTGAAGCTGTCTTTCTTCTTCATC
>CAZJMM010000103.1:0-4935 GCA_964547155.1 uncultured Dehalococcoidaceae bacterium
TTGGTTTGCCAGTATAGGCACAGAGAAAAGTAAAGGGACAGCAGTGTTCGCTTTAGCCGGCAAGATGGCCAATACCGGCTTAGCTGAGGTGCCCATGGGCACAACCTTGCACCGGCTTATCTTTGAAGTCGGCGGTGGTATACAAAAAGGCAAACTATTCAAAGCTGTCCAGATTGGTGGTCCCTCCGGTGGTTGTTTGCCCCAAGGTCTTCTTGACATCCCTGTTGATTTCGACTCCTTGACTGGAGCGGGGGCGATGATGGGCTCGGGTGGAGTTATTGCCATGGATGAGGATAACTGTATGGTAGATACGGCTCGGTTTTTTCTTGATTTCACTCAAAAAGAGTCTTGTGGCAAATGTACCACCTGCCGCATAGGCACGAAGCAGATGCTGTATATCTTGGAAGATATTTGTGCTGGGAGGAGTACTATTGAAGATATGAACTTGCTTTCCGAGCTGGCTGTGGATGTTAAAGATGGGTCCCTTTGTGGCTTAGGTGAATCAGCTCCCAATCCAGTGTTGACTACCCTCCGCTATTTCCGGGAAGAGTATGATATCCATATTCTGGAAAAACGTTGCCCAGCCTTAGTATGTAAGGAACTGATTGCTTATTACATTATTCCTGAAAAATGTGAAAGGGGTTGTGAGCACTGTGTCCTTAATTGTCCGGTTAAGGCTATCTCTAGTGATGAAAGAAGGCTTAAGGTTATTGACCAGACTAAATGCACTAAATGTGGGACTTGCCTGGAAGTATGTCCACCAGAGTATAATGCTGTGGTGAAGCTATCTCCGGTGACTTCAATACCTTTAAAGGAAGGTTGAAATGGCTACTATCGCTGTGGCTGGAAAAGGCGGCGTAGGGAAGACAGCTATCGCTGCTCTGCTTATCAATCGCCTTTCTCAAAAAGGCACCGTATTAGCTATTGATGCTGACCCCAGCACTAATCTTAACTTAGCCCTCGGTCTGCCTTTGAAAGAGACGGTAGGCAGGCTGCGCGAGGACATGACCGAGGACATTAGTAAAGGACGTTTGCCTTCAGGTGTCTCCAAGCAGGAACTTCTGGACATGAAAATCAGGCAAGCCTTGGTGGAGTCACCTAAAATTGACCTCTTAGCTATGGGGCGTCCTGAGGGTCCGGGTTGCTATTGTGCCGCTAATCATATGCTTCGCCTCTCTATCGACCATTTGGCTAAAGATTATGACTATACTGTCATTGACTGTGAAGCTGGTATGGAGCATATAAGTCGGCAGACGACTCGGGATATAGATTTTCTTCTGGTCATCTCCGACTCTACCTTTCGTGGCATCATTACTGCCGGGCGTATGAAAGAGCTGATGAAAGAGTTACGCACCAAAGTCGGGAAAACCTATCTGATAGTTAACCGTGTTAAAGACGGGCTCCCTGAAGAAATTAAGAAGACTATTGATGATTTTGGGCTCAATCTTGTTACTACCATAGCTGAAGACCCAAACATCGGTGCATTAGATGAAAAGGGGACTCCAATTATAGAGCTACCTGCAGACTCCCCTTTACAAAAAGGGGTGGCAGAAATAATTGGTAAACTGGGTCTGTAAACAAATTTTAGTTAGGGCTAAATGGTACTTAAGCACAGTAAATGGGTAACTTTAAAAGAGATTGAGGGAAAAATAAGCCCTCATGATGACTATGTTCGCCGCGGGCTGGAATCCCGAAAAGAAGCTCTGGAATATGTGGACGATGTCGCTAAATTAGCTGAGTATATTGGTGGTGCGGTGGAGAAGTTGGGAATGGGAGAAGACTGGGCGATAAAAAAGGAAGTTTTCCCCGGAGTCGAAATCTTCTTCCTCTATCGCCGTGCTGACGAAGAGTTCCCCAGTAACTTCAGAGCCCTTTATTCTGGTAATAAAATAACCAAAATGAGTGGAGACGATTTAGCTGGCATTACTATCGCCTTCGCCAACCACATGCTCAGATATGTTGTGGAGACTAACCCCGGTAAGACTCTCCCTAAAATTTGCGATAAGGTGTAGGGGCCTTTTTTTATGAGTTCGAAGGGCTTAGAGCCGATATTCAGTCCAAAGTCCATCGCTATCGCTGGTGTTTCCACTGCTGATGTTCTTAGTGGGGGAAACGTTTTTGGTGGTGGGGGAATGTTCCTTGATGCTTTACTGCGTTATGGCTTTCCGGGGAAGATTTATCCTTTAAATCCTAAAGGGGGTGAGATTTCTGGCTTGAAAGTCTACTCCAGCCTTGCTGAAATCCCGGAACCTGTTGATTATGTTATTTGTAGTGTTCCAGCTCCTGTTGTGCCCCAGTTAGTTAGTGATTGTGTCGCTAAAAAGGTGAAGGCAATTTCTATTTTTACTTCAGGCTTCAGTGAAACTGGCAGCGAGCAGGGGAAACAGATAGAAAAAGAACTTTGCCGTGTAGCACAGCGGGGAGGAGTTCGCCTTATTGGTCCCAACTGCATGGGGATATATTGCCCTAAGGGAGGTCTCGCTTTTGCCGCTGACTTCCCAAAGGAGGCTGGCTCAGTGGCTCTTGTGTGCCAAAGCGGTGGTAATGCCATGCACTTTGTGCGGATTGCAGCTCGGCGGGGAGCCCGTTTTAGTAAAGTTGTCGCCTATGGAAATGCCTGTGATGTGGATGAATCTGATTTATTCGAATATCTCATCACCGACCCTGAGACCAAAGTAATTACTGCTTACATTGAAGGAATCAAGGACGGGACTCGATTTTTTGAGGTTGTTAAAAAGGCAGCTAAAGTCAAGCCGATAATTGTGCTTAAGGCAGGATACACTGAAGCTGGAGCTAAAGCTGCTGCTTCTCATACTGGCTCTTTGGCTGGTTCGAGCAAGGTCTGGGACGGAGTCTTGAAGCAGGCAGGAGCCCTTCATGTTTATAGTTTGGAAGAATTGGTGGACATGGTAGTTGCCCTTCTTTATCTCACGCCGCCTAAAGGACGCAGGGTCGGGATTGTCGGTGTCAGCGGAGGTGCTGCGGTATTAGCTACTGATGAATTCGTGGCTAATGGTTTTAGTGTCCCTCCTCTGTCTGAAGATTTCCGCAGTAAGCTGCGCAGCTTTCTCCCCACCGAGCATGGGACCAGCCTGCGCAATCCGATAGACTTGGGAGCACAAATTTTCAGCCCCGGGTTTTATCCTGTTTTGGCTTCGTTAGCTAACTACGACGGAATTGACCTTCTGGTAGTCCAGCTCTCTCTTGGTATGCTTGTATTGCCACCTTTCCTTGGCGAAGGTACGGTTCTCAATGCTCTCGCTGACTGGGTTATCAGGGTTCATAAAGAAACAAGCAAACCCCTGGCTCTGGTCATTCACGCTATGGCTTCTGGTGAAAGCTGGGAGGTAGCCTTAGACTGTCAGGAAAAATGTTATAGAGCCGGCTTACCAGTTTATAATTCCATAGGCAGTGCTGCCAAAGCCATTGACCACTGCATTACTTACTGCCAGCGCCGCTAACTACTCCTGCCAAATTCCCTTTCTAACTGCCGAGAACTTAGGTGAATCATAGTTGGTCTGCCGTGAGGACAGGTGCGGGGTTGACGAGTCAACTCGAGTTGTCTAACCAACTCTCTCATTTCTTCAGTGCTTAAGACCTGTCCTGCTTTTACGGAGTTGTGGCAGGCTAAAGACTGGGCTACTTTCTCTTCCCAGGTTGGCGTTGCTTCATCACTCGCTAAAGCTTCCAGTAATGCCTCAGCACTTTCTTTGAAGTTTGTTCCTTTAGTCAAAACTGGCACTGTTCTCATTAGATAAGTCCTGCCTCCAAATTGTTCAAGAGTAAAGCCAAATTGATTTAGGGCCTCCTTTCTGGTTTTGAGGACTTGTTCTTGTCTTGGATTTAGTTCTATTACTGCTGGTTCCAGGAGTCCTTGGACTTCTACTTTTTGTTGGGAACGCTGGCTCAAGACTTTTTCGAACAAAATACGCTCGTGGGCGGCATGCTGGTCAATAAGGTAAAGCCCTTCCGGGTCTTCAGCCAGAATGTAGGCGTTAGCTAATTGTCCTACTACTCTAAGCACTGGCAGTTCACGGGGGAAAGCCAGTTCTTCAGCCATTGGAGCCTGTAGTCTTGGGCTTTGGGGCTGTGGTACTGTAGGTGGCACAACTCTAACTTCCGGTGCCTGAGTCGCGAGGAGTGTCTTTCTTAGGGCTCTTTCCACTGCCGTAAAGACCTTCTGGTCATTCTGGAATTTTACCTCTCTCTTGGTAGGGTGGACATTGACATCAATTTCGTGGGGTGGTAGCGACAAATTGATGATGACGATGGGGTATCTTCCATTCATCAGTAAGCCTTTATAAGCAATTTCAGCAGCCCGTGCTAGAAGGCGGCTATTTACCCAGCGCCGATTAACAAAAAAACTAAAATAACTCCGGCTTGACCGATTTAAAGAAGGTGGGCTTACCAGACCGCTAACTGCTGGCATATCACCGGTATGTCTTACCTCCAGCATCTTTTGAGCTACTTCCGTACCGTAGACTTCCATTACGGCGTCTCGCTCGTTACCATTACCGGAAGTGTGCAGGAATAAGCGTCCGTCAATAGCCGAACTGAAACTGATTTCAGTGAAACCTAAGGCATATTGACTAACCAAATGGGCAATGTGGCTATTTTCGGTAGCTGCTGACTTTAGAAACTTAAGCCGAGCTGGGAAATGACGAAAAAGGTGACGGACAGTAACCGTGGTGCCTTGAGGTCGGGCACGGGTTTCCCGGTAGACTAATTTCCCGTCTTTAAAGCTTAGGTAACTACCGACAGCTTCGTTATGGGCTCGAGTAAGAACCTCCACATCAGCCACAGTCACAATGCTCGGCAGTGCCTCACCACGGAAACCAAGGCTGGAGATTTTATCCAGGTCGTTTAGGTTTCTGATTTTGCTGGTGGTATGGCGCTGAAAAGCCAGTTCTGTTTCATCAACGGGAATACCTGTGC
>CAZJMM010000104.1:0-1396 GCA_964547155.1 uncultured Dehalococcoidaceae bacterium
TGTAGGAGCATTTCTATGACTGGACTTTCTGACTCCTTCAGCCGTCCTATAAATTACCTTCGCATCTCGGTTACCGACCGCTGCAATCTTCGCTGTCGCTATTGCCTCCCGGAAAAAGGCATATCCCTTCTTCCTCGTAACCAGGTCCTCTCTTTTGAAGAATTTGCCACTATTGCCGAGGTCGCTGCCGAACTCGGCATCACCAAAATAAGGCTTACTGGCGGGGAGCCTCTGGTTAGGGAAGACCTGCCTAAGCTTGTGGAAATGCTCTCTAAAATAGAGGCTATTAATGACCTATCCTTAACCACCAACGGCGTTCTTCTCAGCCGCTGCGCTAATGAGCTCAAACAGGCTGGCTTGACCCGGGTCAATATAAGCCTTGACTCCCTTAAATCAGACAAGTTCCATTACATTACCCGCCGCAGTAAGTTTAGACAGGTGCTTAATGGCATTGAGGCTGCCCACAAAGCTAACCTTCATCCGGTTAAGATTAATATGGTTGTCCTACGCGGTATAAACGACGATGAAATTACTGACTTCGCCAACCTTACTCTTACTGATGGTTGGCACGTCCGTTTCATTGAGCTTATGCCCTTTAACCGAGAACTTCCTTTCTCTGCCCAATTCATTCCGGCTCCTGAGATAAGAGGGCGCCTCCTTAATCACTTCGGAGACCTGGAACCTTCCCCGCCCCCTGTGGGTAATGGCCCTGCCCATTATTTTCGTATTCCTGGCGCTGAAGGCACTATTGGTTTCATTACTCCTATAAGCCAGCACTTCTGTGTCCGCTGCAATCGTCTCCGGCTCACTGCCTCGGGCAAGCTTCGTACCTGTCTCCTTAATGACGATGAGATTGACTTACAGCCTTCTCTCCGAGATGGAGCTTCTCTTGAGCAAATAAAACAACTCATTCTGCTGGCTATTCAGAATAAACCCTATTGCCATCAACTGGCTCAAGGTGTTGCCGCCACAAAAGCGCTCATGGCTCAGCTTGGGGGCTAAATATGAGAATGGTGGACATTAGTGAGAAGCCGGTAAGCCAACGTGAAGCCGTTGCCACGGGCAAAGTCTTCATGCAGGCTGCCACCCTTCAGCTTATCCAACAAAATAAAATAGCAAAAGGTGATGTTTTAGTGGCTTCCCGTCTTGCCGGCATCAATGCGGCGAAGCAGACCCACCAGCTTATCCCCTTGTGCCACCCCTTACTAATTGACCATGTCGCTATCGACTTCAGTCTTAATAATGACCCTCCGTCGGTAACTATCACCGGTACTGTTAGAGGCAGCGGTAAGACCGGGTTTGAAATGGAAGCTTTGACTGCTGTTGCCATAGCTGCCCTCACCATATACGATATGTGCAAGCCTGTAGACCAGACTCTGCACCTTGAAGACATCCG
>CAZJMM010000104.1:1496-3121 GCA_964547155.1 uncultured Dehalococcoidaceae bacterium
CCCGTTGACTTACCCCGAATGTCGTGCTATTCTACTTTTTACCGCTAAATATAGTGAAGGGTTGGGTGGGAAGGCATCCAAACGGGTTTATACCCACCAGCCCGAAATATTAAGAAAGACCATATCTCGTTTGGGATATGGAGAAAGGGGGGTGTGCCATGAAACTGTCCGTCCTTCAGGAAAACTTAGGCAAAGGCTTGAGCATTGTTGGTAGGGCTGTGGCTACCCGGACTACTTTGCCTATTACTCAGAACGTCCTCGTTGCTACTGACCAGTCCCGCCTCAAATTGTGCGCCACTAACCTGGAGATGGCAATCACTTGCTGGATAGGGGCTAAAGTGGAGGTGGATGGTGCCATTACTGTCCCGGCTCGGCTCCTAACCGAATTCATCAGCTCTCTGCCCAGCGACCGGGTTGACCTCACCCTTTCCCAGCGCACCCTTGAGCTTAAATGCGGGCGCTTTGAAGCTCGTATCAGTGGCATGGCTGCTGAAGATTTCCCTCCCATCCCCCAGGTCGGTGACGGTATTATCGCCAAAGTTGAAGTTAATGCTCTTAAGGAAGCTATCGGTCAGGTGGTTTTTGCGGCGGCTACGGAAGAGTCCCGCCCTGTCCTCACTGGCGTCCACACCGAGTTTGATGGTGATAAGCTCACCTTGGCTGCTGCCGATGGCTTCAGATTGGGGGTGCACAAGACCAAACTCCTTTCCCCAGTTTCCAATAAAGGTGCGGTAATCATCCCCGCCCGAGCTCTCAATGAACTTAACCGTCTCCTCGGCGACCAGGAAGAGCCGGTAGATATTACCGTTAACCAGCAGAAAAGCCAGGCTCTCTTCCGCCTCAAGAACATGGAAATGGTCTCCCAGCTTATTCAGGGTGCCTTCCCGAACTATGCCCAGCTCATCCCCCAGAGCTACACTACTCGAGCCGTGGTTGACATTGCCCAGTTCTCCCGAGCTGTAAAAATGTCAGCTATCTTTGCTCGCGATGGCAGCGGCATTGTCCGTTTAGTTGTTACCCCCGGGGAAGGAGTTGCTGCTGGCAAGATGACTGTCTCCGCTCGAGCTGAGGAAATTGGTGACAATGTGGGTGAAATTGATGCTTTGGTAGATGGCGAACCTGCCAAAATTGCCTTCAACTCCAAGTATCTCCAGGATGTCCTTGGTGTACTTCGCCAGACTCAAATAGCCCTGGAAGTTACCACTCCCTCCAGCCCCGGTGTCATCCGTCCTGTCGGCGTTGACAACTACGTCCACGTCGTCATGCCGATGTTCGTGCAGTGGTGAAGCTGAGACGAAGCTAAGTTCCTTTTCCTTTTAAAAATCTTTATCTGAGCGTGGATGAAGCTAAGTTCACACGGTCATCGGTTGCAAGCTTATAATTAAGATCATCCTCTCTTTTGCCCAAGCGATAAGTGTTCATGTTCTTAAATAGTTTATTACAGATTCGATTATTAAGCATTTCTAGTTTTCAGCTTCATTGTCCAACAAAAAGTCATTAAATGACATTTCAAGAACGCGCTATTATGTGTGTAATCCCCTATCCGGAAGAGCGGAAAAACTCAAAAGGAAAAGCCTCCCACGTTTGCGGGAGGCTGGTGGTAGAATTATAGCCCAGCAAAAGAA
>CAZJMM010000104.1:3131-4916 GCA_964547155.1 uncultured Dehalococcoidaceae bacterium
CCGTTAGTCTTAGCAAAGAATTTGGCTAACGAACTTGGCAACCTATTCTACACTTTCCCTGATGAGAATTCGGCTAAATTCTATTTGTTATAACTTGTTATAACCAATTGACTATCCGCATCTGATTCAGTCATAATAGTGGCATTGCATCTATGAATGAATACATCGGGAACAACTCAGTAACAGGGCCAAACATGTCACTGGCAAGTGCGGCACTCGCCAGGAATTCTGTGGGTAAAAAGCTGAGACGGTTGTATTACGGTTACAAATGGTATTTAATCGTCGCAATGTGGGTGATAGTGCTGGTTCTAGGATACCTCGGATTCAGAAACTACCTATCAGCTATAGACCAGAAGCACACGTCTTGGGATGCATTCTATCTCTCTTTACAGCTCTTCATTCTACACCCGAACGTTGAGATTTCCGGGCTGGCAGGATGGGAATTACAGATAGCTCGATTCCTGGCACCTGCGGTAACTGCCTACACCACATTAGAAACCCTGGCGTTTACTTTTCGGGAGCAACTCCAGATGGTTTATCTGCGATTTCTCAAGAACCATATCGTTATCTGTGGATTGGGTCGCAAAGCCTTACTGCTGTCTGAAAGCTACCGGAAACGCGGGGATAGAGTCGTGGTAATAGAGATGGATAGTTCGAATAGCTTACTGCGTCAATGTAGAGAGCTTGGCGTAATTGTGTTGATAGGCGATGCCACAAACCCCGGACTGCTACGTCAGGCCCAAGTTCATAAGGCAAAATACCTCATTTCAGTCTGTGGCAATGATGGTGCTAACGCTGAAATTGCGGTTCATGCTCGGGAGCTTGTTTCGCGTCGTAAGGGCGAGGCATTAACGTGTCTTGTCCATATCGTCGACCCTCAACTCTGCCATTTGCTCCGGGACCAGCAGATTCAGATGGGCAAGCCAGAGATATTCAGGCTGGAATTCTTCAATGTTTTCGAGACTGCGGCAAGGGTTTTATTTAACAAATATCCCCCCTTTAACATAGGAGACAGGGCTCAAGGTATCCGACCACACCTGGTTGTGGTTGGGGTAGGGCGTATGGGAGAGAGCCTGGCGGCGAATGCGGCACGAAAATGGCGAGATAGCGCCAGCACAAATGGCGAGCGCTTACGCATCACGTTAGTCGACAGATATGCGAACAGTAAAAAGGCGTCTTTATATCTGCGATACCCTCAGATGGAAAGTGTCTGCGAATTAGTGCCTGTACAGTTGGATATTCAATCCGTTGAGTTTGAACAAGCTGACTTTCTTATCAATAGCAACAAGGAATGTGATGTAACGGCGATTTATGTGTGCCTGGATAATGACTCAAACAGCCTGGCTGCTGCCCTGTCATTGTACTATCGACTCAAAGCTCTCAATATCCCGATTCACAAGATTCTAATAGTGGTACGCATGGTTCATGATGCCGGTCTGGCCACCCTGCTCCAGGGACAGAAGAATCAAGCCAAAGGTTTCGCTAAAATATATTCGTTTGGACTTCTCGACCATACCTGCACGCCGGATTTGATTTTCGGATGTACCTATGAAATCCTGGCCCGTGTTTTTCACGAAGAATACAGGCAAAACGAGATTAAGAAAGGTATCACACCCGAAAAGAATCCATCGATAGTTTCCTGGGAGGAGTTGAGCGAAAACTTGAAAGAATCAAAAAGAAAAGAGGCGGAACATATTCCCGTTAAGCTGAAGGCTGTTAATTGCGATATGGCGGTAAGCAGCGATTGGAGTGTACCGGCATTCTGCTTCTCCCCTCAAGAAATGG
>CAZJMM010000105.1:0-4871 GCA_964547155.1 uncultured Dehalococcoidaceae bacterium
CGGGTGTGACCTTCGGGGAACTAATACCAGCGGTAGAAAAAGAAGGGCTCAGGCTCAACATGCCGCTGCTGCCGAGAAAGTCGAAGAGCGTTGTCGGCAGCTTACTTGAGAGAGAACCTGTAATAATGCCCAAGTATCAATGGGATATATCAGACCCGCTGGCATGTGTCGAGGTAATCTTCGGGAGTGGTAATGAGTTTAGAACCGGGCAGGCGGCCGGGCCGGGCACTGTAGAGGAGCAGTGGGCAGTCGGGGCTGTGCAAAAAGCGCCGTATGGGCCCGGTATCGCCTCTTGGCACAGGCTTATCCAAGGTTCGCAGGGGACGATAGGCATCGTAACGTGGGTATCGATGAGGTGCGAATTACCGCCCAGTCTCGAAGAGCCGTTCGTAGTCGGCTCGTCCAATCTCAATACGCTGCTCGAATTGACCCACTGGCTCATAAGAATGAGAATGGTCAACGAATGCTTTATTCTCAATAATACCAACCTGGCTATTATTTTCGCGAAGGAGTGGCCCAAACACTACCGGAGCCTTAAGAATGCTTTACCCAAGTGGACTCTTTTCTACAATGTAGCTGGCTACAAGTATTTCCCAGAGGAAAGGGTCAACTGTTATATTAAAGACATCACCAGTATAAGCCAGAAGCTGGGGGTGGAAGGAGTAAAGGCTGTTGGTGGCGTTTCGTCAAATGAAATACTCAAAGCGGCCAAGCAGCCTTCCGAGGATCCTTACTGGAAACTTCGCTATAAAGGGGACTGCAAAGACATATTCTATTTGACGATCAATGATAGGCTCGAAGGTCAAATAGACGCCATGCATGACCTGGCCAACAAAGCCAGCTATCCCGTTTCAGACATGGGTGTTTACATCCAGCCAATAGTACAAGGCACGTGCTGTCACTGTGAGTTTAATCTGTTTTATGAGCCCGGAAACCCGGATGAGCTAAATCGAGTGAAGGAGTTGTCCACCTCGGCTATCAAGAGCTTAATTGCTAGGGGTGCGTTCTTCTCAAGGCCTTATGGTGAAGATGCCAAGATGATTCTAAATAGAGATGCAGCCACTGTTGCCCTTTTACGCAAGCTTAAGAAGATGTTCGACCCAAACAATGTGATGAACCGGGGGAAGCTATGCTTTTAAAACACGCTATAAGGAGCAGTCTATTATTGAACGAATTCAGGAGGTAGCGAGGATGGCACTGGAACAATATCAGGGAGACATGGAGATGTGCTGCCGGTGTTCGGCCTGCAAATTCATACCCATGCAAATGGTGAAAGGGGTTGAATATGCAGACGTGTGTCCCAGCATATCCAAATATAATTTCCACGCCTATTCAGGCGGTGGCAGACTAAATATCGCGGCGGCCATGCTGAAGAAGGGGTTCAATTATACTGACAAGCTCCTCAACATCGTCTATAACTGCCAGTTGTGCGGCGCCTGCGGCGTCTCATGTAATTATGCTATGGACATGGAAGTCTTCGAACCTATCAGTGAATTCAGACTCAAGTGCGTCGAGGACGGTAAAACCAACTCTGCCCTTGACAAGGTAATCGCCGGCCTCCGGAAGCAGGGCACCATGGTAGCGGGGGCCGAGGGAAAGCGCGCCGCTTGGGCCGAAGGACTGGATATTAGAGACGCCGCCAAAGAAAAGGTGGATGTCTATTATCACGTCGGCTGCCTGACGAGCTATAACAAGGACTATCAGAAACTGGCTAAAGCTGCGGCGAGGATACTAAAAAAGGTCGGTGTCAATTCCGGCATTGGCTATGAAAACGAGACGTGCTGCGGCGGCCGTGCCTACCAGATGGGCTATAGAGAAGATTTCCTTAGCCAGGCGAGGAAGAACATGGACATGCTCAAGAAAGCCGGCGTGAAGACGCTAGTGACGGGCTGCGCAGACTGCTACCAGGCCTTCAAGGTGCTCTACGATAAATACAAGCTGAAGGGCGACCTAGAAGTGCTACATATTACCGAGTATATAGCCCGCCTCGTTAAAGAAGGCAAACTGAAGCTGGCCAAGAGGGAAGATCTGAATGTCACCTATCATGACCCGTGCCGTCTCGGCAGGTTGGGTGAGCCCTGGATTCACTGGGAAGGGGAAAAATTGCCAGGACACAGGTTTGTTTTCAATCCGTCAAAAGAATACCGGCGGGGCACGAAAGGCATCTATGAACCGCCCCGCGATGTTATGAAGAGCATTCCGGGCATAAAACTTACGGAAATGACCAGAATTAAGGAGTACTCTTGGTGCTGTGGGGCCGGCGGTGGTGTCAATGAATCGAATCCTGAGTTTGCCGCATGGACGGTCCGCGAGCGAATCGAGGAGGCCGCGTCCACCGGTGCCGAAGCGATTGTTACCGCCTGTCCTTGGTGTGAGAAGACCTTTAACGAAGCTCTCAAGGAAAGTGGCAGCTACTTGAAGGTGTACGATGTCGTTGAAATTGTGGAAAAGGCAATATAAGAAAGGGGTATGAACAATGGCTTTAAGCAAAGAAGTATATAGGGAATTCGAAGATGTGGTAGGAGAGGAGAATATTTGTGATGACCCGACAATCATGCCTGCCTATTACTCGACTGAGCTTGCAGCCGTAATTCTTCCAAAAGATACCACGGAAGTTCAAGCGATAGTTAGACTATGTAACAAATACAAGTTACAGTTCAGAGCAGAATGTACAGGCTGGACAGGGATAATGCCCGGGATGGTTGGCAGGGGCATGATCTATTTAGACCTGAGAAGGATGAACCGAATCATTGAAATCAACGAGAAAAACATGTATGTGGTGGTTGAGCCCTATGTTATCTCAGCACAGCTACAGGCTGAGTTGTTCAAAAGAGGCTTGAATTTTTGCATAAAGGGAGCTGGGACCAACTGCTCAGCGATGCTCAGGGGTCACGGACATATGGATCAAACCACAGGTGCTGATGATCGAAACCATTTGGCTATAGAATGGGTAACTCCTGAAGGAGAAATAGTGAAGGTAGGATCGTTGGGGTCTTCAGACGAGTGGTTCTGCGGTGACGGGCCAGGTCCGTCTTTAAGGAGTCTGATTACTACTGTCATACCGCCAGGTGTAACACCGGGTGTCTTTACCAAGGCTGCAGTAAAGCTTTATCACTGGCCGGGGCCCTCAAGATTTCCGGTACAGGGGGTGTCGCCACATTACACCCTGAGCGAGATACCGCCTAACATGATGGCACGGTATTTCAGCTTCCCGTCGGTAGAGAAAATGTGGCAGGCAGAGCTCGAAATTGGGGAAAGTGAGATAGCGTATGAGCTAATGGGCTTTAATGTCTCAATGGTAGCCGCAAACATCACGACAAGCAATGAGGAAGAGGAGGAAATGTTCAAGCGCCTGAGCCAGGAGGTGCAAGGACCTGGCTTCTTTGTAATTATTGCTGGGAATTCTCCTGAAGACTTTGAATACAAGAAAAAGGTATTACAGACAATTGTCAGTGACGCTGACGGGAAGTCCTTAAAAACGGTCGAAGACCCCGAAATTGAAGGAATCTTATTGTGCCAGTGCATCAGAATCTCTGCCTCTATTAGAGAGACATTCCGTGCTGGAGGAACCTTTAGTTCGATTCCTCACATGGGTCAGAGAGACTTGGACATCAAGTGGGCGATAGGAGCCGCCGAAGCCAAGAAGCGTTTGATAGAAAAGGGCCTGATAGTGGATGATGGCGGAGCCTTCTTTGGATGGGGAGTCGAACATGGGCATCTTGGCAAAACGGAAATATTCTGCAGATACGACCCTTCCAACGCTGAAGCAAAGAAAGCCGTAGAAGAATGGCATAAAGAACAAACTACGAAGGCTTTTAATGAGCGCTACTTTGCATTGACAATGGGCCGCCCAGCCGATGAGATCGGACCGACTTTATCCAATTACCATATATGGTGGAAGAAGCTTAAGGAAGCAATTGACCCGAATGGTGTATCACCAGAGATAGGTGCACTTGTCTAGTTCCTGCTAACGGGAAATGAAACTAAATAGTGTACAACCTAATGAAGGAAATGACTCACCGGATTAATGCTGCCGACATGCTCACGTGCTAAGGACACACCAAGAACTGGCAAAAGGACAACATACTATATTCCCCAAGGTCAATAGCTCCAGCCAAATTCCTTTCTGTTTATCACATTGGTGGGCAGACCCCAGCTTGTCTTTTCCTGGTTCCCAATTTAGCGGTCAGATACGGGATCATCTGCTTAGCGGAGTCCCGTCATACCTTATACGAGTTTGGCCAGGAGGGCAGGGGCACCATGTTGTTCACACGGGTTGGTTCAAATGAGCTCCCAAATGCCAAGAAGTTACTCAGCGTTTTTCCAATCGTACTCACCTAGAATAAGAGGAATCAAAGCAGGCTGTCCTTCGCTTGGCATGACGATTAACGAGTACTCTACGGCTTTTACTATGCTCCGGGGAATTGATGGAAGTGGAAAACCAATAAAGCCACTAGCCGAACTGTGGGGAGGTAAATTCACGGGTGTCGCTAGCCTTATCCCAGTCTTAATACGGAACTTATCTGTGCCCTGACCACCATTAATCTGCCCGTCTACGGCGGTGAGCATGAAACCATGGTTGCCGGTGTTATTGATCGTACCGACACCTTTGTATTGAGCTTTAGGTCCCGCTACGACTAGCCACTGATAGGAGTCACTATGTAAGTTCAAATTAGCTACCTTGAATTGGAACTCCGTTTGTCCTGTTGGGACGGTGGCACCTTTTTGATACTTGGATATGAAGCCGAAGGTCGCCTTGCCTGCGAGTGTTGTATCAGGCTGGTAGGCACCAGCCAAGGAGTTGATCCAGCCGCCTCCAGTAACAACCCCGCCACTCGGATCATAGATAACGACATATTGGAAGACCTCGC
>CAZJMM010000106.1:0-4858 GCA_964547155.1 uncultured Dehalococcoidaceae bacterium
GGCAATACCAGTGGGGCTGAAGTTTTGACATATTGTCTACAATAGCAGAGGTGGGCGTGAGAGGGTAGCAGTAAATTTTTGGGAAAACAATTCAAATACCCGCATTTGTAATATAATTGACATATGAAGAAAAGAATCAAAAATTTCTGCTCCCTCTATTGGAAAATATGGAAAGAAGCCCTCGCAGTTTATGCCACTGTGGCAGCGGTCGCGGTCGGAATTGCTGTTTGGCGTGATTTTGAAGACACCCTCCTTAATGAATGGTTAAGGACAATGCATGTCTTCACCCTTGCTTTTTTTGTCTCGGTTTCGCTTGCGGCAATTCTTATTTCCAAGCTTCCGCAGAAAAAGGGCGCCAAGTCCAGTAATAGAACTATTGAGAAACAATAGCATATAAAAGGTCTCACCTTTCATTGAATTAAGGTCTTGAAGCCGAGGGGGATGGCGACTTCGGTGAGGACTTTGGTGATAGCCTCTCTAAGGGACTTCTTCTGCTCTTTGGTGATGTGGTAGCGGGTCCTTACCAGGCGGGCGATGGTGCTGGCGGCTTCCAGATGGAGATCAAGCCTATCCGGCTCCTTCTCAATAAGCTCACGAAGTTTGACTCTCAAAATGGCGATCTCCTCATCAATACCTTCTATACCCCGGGCTTGCTCCAGCTCCAGCTTTTCGGCTTCGTCAAGGACCTTACTATAGAACCCGTGCTTGCGGGCGTTTTGGTTACCTCTGGGTGCGCCTCTTTTGGGTCGTTCTGCTATTTGAGTTCACCTCCTGTTGCTTATTATTGACTTGGTTGATTTTGGCTTTGATTAAGCCGTAGACGAGGATGTGGGCGGCGAGGTTGTAGTCCTGCTTTTCAAGGGCGAGTTTTAATAGTTTCAACTGGCACCTCCGTATTTTTGTTCTGACTGGCGATAATTTTAGCGTGGGTACGCTTCTTGGCTTCATGGACCATCCTTTTCATCCAATCACCCTGGCTTTTGAGGAGTTCAACTTCGTCCAGGGTATAGACAATAAAACCTTTGGGGGCAAGCTGGGCAATATTTTCGTCCAAGGCGAAATAAACTCTGTCACCCAGGTACTCTGCTAAAACGAGTGTCTTGTGTCCATTACCGTCAGTGGTCGCATTTTCTGCGCTAACGTCCCTGATGTCCCCCATGTCCCTCTGAAGCTGGTCTTCACCTGTCTGGGGGGACGTTGGGGACGTTGGGGACATCAAGATTACAGGTGCATCGCTAAGTCCATACTCGACAGCGAGATTGTCCAGCAATTCCGCATCATAGTAGTAGCGCCTCTTGCTGGCGTGCTTTCGAGAAGGCTGAAAGCCCAGGCGGCGCAGGACTTTGCCGATGTACCGGGCTGACTCCTTGTGAAAGTCCTTGCGCTCCTCATTGACTTTATCGGTGATTCGGTCTACTTCAATCTTGCCATCTTCTACCTCGTCTTTCAGTTCTAAGAGGGCTTTTATGACCTCGGCTTCTATAGTAGAGGCTTTACCCTCGCGTCGGCTCTCATGGCATTCTCTGACGAAGTCTTCAAAGATATGGCAGCAAGAGGGAGATACCAACTTGATAATCTGCCAAAGGGGCGCAGCGATGTCGTTCAAACGTCCTGCAGGAAAGTCAGGGGGCTGACGCAGTGTAACTTGATTCAAGAGAAAGTGGGCTCGCCAAGCGGTTAGTCTTTCTTTTAGGAGCGAGCCCAGCTCGGGAGTAGGCTTGGGGAAGTTCTTGTGGGCGTAGGGCATGTCAATGGGGAAAGAGCGGCTCTCCATGACTTCATTTATCGGCTCGTTGGTAGCAATGACGCTAGCACCGAAGACATCGTAGAAGCGGCTGTCTTTGAAAGCCCCTCGCTCAGGGTGGTGGACGCGGCGGACCTTGGCGCCTTTTTCATAGCGGTGAAGGAGGATGTCCTGGCTGTTTTCCTTGTAAGCTTTCTTGGAGAGGTCAGCAACGTCAATGAAAAGTGTGGCGCTGAGGTCATGAGAAGCGCGGAAAAGGTCTGCTTCCCTCAAATTCTCCTGGTGAATGCCGCGGTAGGCGACGTAAATCATAGCCTGACCGGTCTTGGTCTTGCCTCGCTCCGGGACGGCATAAAGGTAGATATAGCCGGAGTATTCCAGGGCTTCCAGGATGTAGGTAGAAAAGTCCCAGGCGGCAAGGAGAAGATAGCAAGCTTCACCGGGAAGCTGAGAGAAGAGTTTGTGGTAGGCGATGAGGTCGCCGAAGAGGACATCGGGGCTGTCCTCGAAGTAAGCCCTTCTCACCTCTTCCCAGCGGGGGATATCAAAAGGGAGTTGTTCTCGGGGTGGTGGCAAAGCTGTTTTACCATCTATACTGACAGAAGTGGCAGTCTTGATCTGGTCGCCATCAACGATTAGAAAGACAAGCTCGCCGCCGTCCTCTACAATGTCCACCAGGTTGGGGAAGCGGGCAAGGTAACAGGTGTGGCTGTTATTAGGCTTTTTAGGGATGTCTGAATCTGGGGTATGCTTTTGGGCGAAGTTGAACTGGTCTAAAGGAAGGAAGGTGCCGTTGCGGAGGGTGATAAATTCACGGACGGAGCCGTCGGGCATGGTTTGAGAGCTGATGACAGCTCCGTCGAGGTGGCTTGCGTATTCTGATTGTTTGGTATCCATTATTTTCAAATGCTTTCGCCTTGTGCTATTCTAGCTCTGACCCGGGCGTGGTGGGAGTTAGGGTGCCTAGCCATACCTCCTTCTCTGCATTTTTGCCATGCCCGGGTCAAAGCTTCTTGGAAGGAAGGTCTGCCGCCGAGTCTGCCGGCTTTCTGGAAATGAGCGGTGCCATGCCTTTCTAAAGTGATGTGGCCACCTTTTCGACCGTTTTCAGCTCTGAGTTCGGGGCTCGGAGGCATTTTGCCTCATCCTCTCGATAGCCTCTCTGACTACAGCGGAGACTGAAAGCCGGCGCAGTTGTGACTGCTCTTTAAGGTAGTCTATCTCATCCTTGTCCAATACTACGGTGATGCTTATTTTATTGAACATTTGTTCTAATTATAACAGTTGATTATAGTGGAGGGTCAATGAGAATTTGTCCCCTAAAATGGTTGACTATCAATGAGGGGATGAGGTAGACTTTGGGTATAAATTGAAGGAAAGCGCCTATCATAGATAGGTCCAAGGACGCTTGGAGGAAAGACGTGAAAGAAGTATTTATAGGCATCCACATAGAAGCCTTGCCTGAGGGCGGGTTCTTAGCTACTAGCGATGAGCTACCAGGCTTGGTAGCCCAGGGAAGAACAGTCGCCGAGACATTAGAGATTGCCCAAGATGTAGCGCGCAAGCTCATTGAGTCTTATCATGAACACGGGGATGAGCTCCCGCCGTCATTGAAAGCTGCCGCTCCAGCAAGTGGTGAAGTCCGCATACCGGTGAGTGTATCCTGATGACAAGGCTTGCCGGCTTCAGCGCCGATGAGGTGATACGAAGATTACGGCGAGCTGGTTTCGTTTTCGACCGCCAGGCAAAAGGAAGTCATGAAATCTGGTGGAACCCAAAAACTCGGGCCAGGACTACTGTGCCTCGTCATCCTGGTGACTTACCAGAAGGAACGGTGAAGGCTATTCTGCGTCAAGCTAGAATAAGTGATGAGGAATTTTTGAAACTTTGAGGAAACGAAGAAAGCCCAACAAAATTATTACTTCGGTTACAGGGCAGAAGCTTGCGGATCTCCAGAATGATCCAGATTGGGGAATGGAACTGAGGGAAGTAGTTAAACAAAGGCTTAGAATGACTTCTCATGCTGAAGCTGAGGGGAAGAGAGGAATCCCGGTTTCAAAAGTGGCTAAGAGGATGGGGATAGAATGGTGATGGCACAATGTTGACTTTCATTCAAGAAACTGGGGGTAAACTTTGGACATAAAGATGAACGAAAGGAAGTTTGAACGAATTACTATTGACCGGGAACAAATGGGGGGTGTACCTTGCATACGATGGCTGCGTATCCCCGTGGCTACTGTGGTAGAGATGGTAGCTGAAGGAATGAATGAGGCTGAGATTCTAGAAGCTTATCCAGACCTGCAAATAGAAGATATACGAGAAGCTCTTCGTTATGCTGCTGAAACAATTGATTATCCATGAGGGATAAGGTAAACTTTAGTTATGAAGCTACCAGTAGTAATCAGACCCGGGGAATGCGGGTATTTTGTGGCTGAAATACCTGTTATTCCTGGCTGTATTTCCCAGGGGAAAACGGTAGAAGAGGCGCTAAGGAACATTAAAGAAGCCGCTGAATTATGTCTTGAATGCATGAAAGAAGAGGGGTGGTCGTTAAGCGGCGAATACACGATTGAGCAGATCGAAGTAGCTGCCTAATGCCAAAGCTCCCGGTAATCTCAGGGGATGAATGCATAAAGGCCCTGGAACGGCTGGGTTACTATATAGCTCGGACTAAGGGGAGCCATGTAAGGTTGAGATGTCCTGGGAGAAAGCCAGTTATTGTTCCTAAACATAGAGAGCTGGATCCCGGAACACTAAGAAGCATTCTTCGGATAGCGGAGATCTCAGTAAAAGAATTTGTCGAGTTACTTTAGGGAAACGGAATCTAAAAACAAACGAAAAGGAGGAAAGGCTAGGCTCTCAGCCGGTCCTTGATTTTTCGTTTCCCTACTGATAAGACCGGGGTCTGTGGTTCGAATCCACAATCGCCCACCATCAAGGTAATGATATTACCTCAAATCAGCTTCAAATAATCCTCTTCCTTAAACGTTTTTTCATCGTTTGAATTCATCGTTAGGTAATTGCGTTACCTTCCTCCAATCTTCCCAAAGTTGTAAATCACCTTTTGTTTAATAATAGTCGTGATACAAAATCGCCTTGACGCTGTTTCTTCTT
>CAZJMM010000107.1:0-4838 GCA_964547155.1 uncultured Dehalococcoidaceae bacterium
GTATATAACTGCAATTTTCCCTTTGTATTAATTTATAACCGCTAGATACCTAGCCTCATTTCAGGTCAGCTAGTATGGGATATAAGATATCAAGACACCTATCAGCCTCTTCGATAGTCATTATAAGTGGACAACTCCACTCAACGCGGTCACTTATCGAAGTACTGATGCTTGCTGTACGCATAAAAAGCCCATTTTCTAGTGCCTTACTTTTTATTTTGTCTACCACTTGTAGTGCTGGATCAAACACTATCTTAGTATCTTTGTCAGCTACTATTTCTATTCCGCCCATGAAGCCAAGCCCAGTAACGTCACCTACACATGGGAGCGGAAGAAACTCTTCCCTGACACGATCTATGATATGCCTGCCTACCTTTGCCACATGATCAGCTATCTTGTCTCTTACATATATCTCCATTGCTTTGGTCGCCAGGGCAAGACCTACAGGGTGCCCACTATAGGTATATCCAGCATCAATGGTACCTTTTAAGCCCTCATAAATCTGGTTACTTAACACTACTGCTCCAACGGGAAAATAGGAACTAGTGATTCCTTTAGCCAGGGTCATGAAATCCGGTTTAATTCCCCAGTGCTCTACAGCAAACATCTTACCTGTTCTGCAAAAGCCAGTGATAATCTCGTCAGCAATTAGCAATACATCATACTTTGTGCATATATCCCTCACCATAGGCCAATACTCTGGGGGAGGTGGAATCATGCCCGTAGCCCCCATCACTGGTTCAGCAATAAAGGCAGCTACAGTTTCTGCCCCCTCTTTCTCAATAACTTCAGCAAGAAACTTGGCACATTGAATGCCACATTGAGGATACTCCTTGCCGAACATACAACGATAGCAATAGAATGGAGGTATGTGAATGAAGCCAGGCATTCTTTGGACGAGACCCGCCTCGAGAGTCCCCTTCCCTAGGCCAGTGCAACTCCGTGCGCCGAAAGTCATCCCATGGTATGAATCGTATAGGCTAATAATTTTGTATTTACTCCGTATACCTTTATTCTGCCAGTATACACGTGCAAGAATAAAGGCAAGCTCAACGCTCTCCGACCCCCCGGCAGTAAAGAAGAAACACTCTAATCCCCTCGGAGTTAAATCGGCTAGCTTCATGCCGCATTCAATGCTTGGTCTATTGGAAAAGCCAAAAAACGTAGTCGTATAGGATAATTTCTGCATCTGCTCTGCTGCCGCAGCAACCAGATCCCTTTGGCCATAGCCCAAATTGACACAAGCTAACTGGGCACCAAAATCAAGGTATTCCTTACCCTCTGTATCTTGTAGAGTTACGCCCTCTGCCTTTTCAAATATCTTCCCATTATTTTGTCCAATAGGGAAAAGAGAGTGCACCAGATGGTCTGCATCCCATTTAAGAAGTTCTTTTGTTGCGGTCATCGTATACCTCCTTTTATAATAGATTTTACTAGTATTTCGAGTCCCCGTTTGTTCCCGAGTTGGGACATAAGCGCGCCTTAACAGTTGCAATACTTCTTTTGGTATCTTCTCTCTCTGCAAGGCGCCATAGCGGTACTAAAAGGGCCAGGTAGTTTTGAAAGCGAAGAAAGCCACCCGTCATTGGTGTTATGTATAGTCCAGGTGCAGCTGCAAACCCAACATAGCGCTCAACCTGCCATTAATAAAATAGAACATAAAGTAACAGAGAATCCAGTAAAAGTCAATACCTGACATAGTTTGCAAAATCAGCACTGAAGTCTATTAAAGGACACTAACACAAGGCAGAAAATGCCTGTGCCCTAAATATGGGTTAAAATCTTTTTGAGAAAAAGCGCCCACCTCCTTGACAGTGAGGTGCAATGATATAATATCTCAATGTTTCTAACGGGAGGAGAGAGACATGTCACCAGTATTAGAAGACAAAGTAGCCATCATAACCGGAGCCAGCCGCGGTATTGGGCGGGCATTCGCGCTGAGGTTCGCTGAGGAAGGGGCTAAACTACTATTAACTACTACCAATCCGGAAAGGGCTGCGGGCGTAGTTAAGGAGATAAAGGCTAAGGGTGGGGAAGCCGTGGCTATGAAAGCCGATATTTCGGATGAAAATGACACCAAAAAGATAGCCGAGAAGGTTATGCAGCAGTATGGTAAGGTAGATATTCTCATTAATAATGCTGCTATATGGTATGGGGTCGAGGCGAAGCCGTGGGATACCTGGACAGTGGAGGAATGGGACCGAATGTTTGCCGTTAATGTCAGGGGAAACTGGCTGTGCTGTAAGGCAATAGCCCCCCTTATGATAAAGCAGTCCAGGGGGAAGATTATCAATATTTCCTCTCACATAATAAGAGTCCCCGATGCTCAATTCTTTCTGGCTTACGCATTAAGCAAAGCGGCGATTTACACATTAACTCAATGCCTGGCTAGAGCTCTGGGTCCCTCAGGTATTAATGTCAATGCTATTGGACCAGGATACACAGCTACCGAAGCCAGTATAGGTCAGAGTGGTAGCGCGGAAACATTCAAAAACGTTATCGCGGCACAATCCCTGAAACGGCGTGAGGAGCCAGAGGACATAGTGGGGACAGCCGTATTTTTAGCCTCAAAAGACTCGGATTTCATCTCCGGACAGTTTATCATTGTTGATGGTGGCAGCGTAATGTTATAGGTACTATCTTCCTCTAAAGCCAGGAGTACCTTAGCCGCATATTCCAGCCGCTAAATTCTTGTCAAAAAACACTCCTGACCCGTTGACAATTTGGTAATGGTAGTGGTAGTGTTATGGGACAATTTCAATTTGAGGAGACCACAAGTTATCCGGCGGGGGTCTTTGAGATAGGAGACAAAGGCACCAGGTCACTATCAAATATGGTGATGACTGGTGCCTTTTTGATGTTCTCTGAACTCGAGCAATGAAAGTTTTAATATAACATTAACCTTAAAAGGAGGTGCAGAAGAAAAAGTAGATTAATATCTGAGTTAATTATCTTATCACAGGGGTGAGAAATGAGGTGAGGTTTCAGAATAACAAGACCTACTAAAGTTGTAGAAGTCAGTTAAATACCCACAGGGAAAGGAGGAAGAATGTCTGAACAAAAATTTGAAATGATTTTCGAGAAAGGTAGGCCGCCTAGCGAAGCTGGATATCCCGGACTTAACCCCCGGACGGAAAAGGCGGAGGGAATGATTATCGAGTACGATGTCGCTGTGCCGATGCGTGACGGCGTGAAGATCTACATCGATGTCTATCGCCCGGAGGCAGAGGAGAAATACCCGCCCATTATTTGTTGGGGCCCTTATGGCAAACATGGGCTCATAAAATACGCGTCTCTGGGGAACACCGGTTTAAATGATAAAGATTTTAATGTGTACACCAAATTTGAAGCGGCTGACCCTGTCTATTGGTGCCGGAATGGCTACGTCATTATCAATGCCGACCAGCGCGGTTCCTGGGGTTCTGAAGGCGACCTGACCCTGATGAGCCCTCAGGAGGTAGAGGACTGCTATGACCTTATCGAATGGGCCGGCACCCAGCCCTGGAGCAACGGCAAGGTCGGTATGACCGGTGTCTCCTACCTGGCCTGGATACAGTGGAAAGTGGCGGCGGCCAACCCGCCGCATCTGGCGGCGATAAACCCCTGGGAGGGGGTAAGCGATTTTTACCGTGAACTTGGCTACCACGGCGGTATCCCGGAGACGTTGTTCAATCCCATGGTGTACAGCTTCTGGAGCTTCTCCAAGACGCGGGTCGAAAATTACTGGGAAATGGTTCAGCGGCACCCGCTTTTCGATGACTACTGGGCGAGCAAGAACGCTGACCTAACCAAGATAACGGTGCCTGCCTTCGTCGTGGCGAGCTGGACAGACCACGGCCTGCATAACCGGGGGACGCTGGAAGGTTTCAAAAAAATAGCCTCTAAGGAGAAGTGGCTTCTAGTTCACGGGCGCAAGAAGTGGTGGCATTTTTACCTGCCCGAAAGTATTGAGAGACGGAGACAGTTTTTCAATAGGTTCTTGAAAGGTATTGATAACCATGTCAAAGACTGGCCTAAGGTCAGGATTGAGGTCAGAGAAGAATACTATGTGGGCAACTACAGGAACGAAAACGAGTGGCCGATAGCACGCACCGAATATACCAAGCTATACTTAAACGCCAGCGACGGAAAGATGAGCAAGTCTCTGCCCAAAACAGAAGCCCAGGTTAGCTACAAGGTGGACGATATAACCGATAAAACCCAGAACGCCAAGTTTGAATTCACGTTTGACCAGAAGACCGAGCTAACCGGGCATATGAAGCTGAAACTCTGGGTAAAGGCGGACGGTAGCGACGACATGGACCTGTTCGTCGCCATAGAGAAAATTGACCGTTCCGGGAATCTTGTCCCGTTCGCGTTCTTTGGCAACCATGATGATGGTGCAGTCGCTCTTGGTTGGCTACGAGTTTCCCATCGTGAACTCGATGAGAAGCAATCTACACCTTACCAGCCCGTCCACAAGCACACGAGAGAAATAAAGCTTAAACCCGGTGAAATCGTCCCGGTAGAGATTGAGCTCTGGCCTTCAAGCACCCTGTTCCAGGCCGGCGAAAAGCTGCGGGTGGTGGTGCAAGGCAGCGATATCTATTGGTACCCTACCGAGATACACACCGATGGGCATACCAATACGGTAAACAAGGGCAAGCATGTAATCTATAGCGGTGGCAAGTACGATTCTCACCTGCTGGTACCAGTAATTCCTGCTGATTGAACCCCTATTAGGCGTCGGTAGAAACCAGTACCAATCTCGTCCTGATGGGCAGGCTTGGGTGAGCGGGGTGCGAGGGGAGTGTAATTAATGTCCGAAGCAGGAGGTGGAAATATGTGCGGTGCTGTAT
>CAZJMM010000108.1:0-2275 GCA_964547155.1 uncultured Dehalococcoidaceae bacterium
GATCTAGTACGGTCTCGTGGGCTCGGAGATGTGTATAAGAGACAGATCTTGAGATCTTCGCGCCCCAGCTGGGTCCTGAGCGTGGATATGCTACCCACATTCGCGGATAGGAACCTGTCTCTTATACACATCTGACGCTGCCGACGAATAGAGAGGTGTAGATGTCGGTGGTCGCCGTATCATTAAAAAAAAAAAGATATACTTCAAGAAGCTATTGGGTTGGACTGTTTTTTTTTTTCAAGCAGAAGACGGCATACGAGATCTAGTACGGTCTCGTGGGCTCGGAGATGTGTATAAGAGACAGATGTACAATCAAGGTAGATGTACTACCCGCTGAACCACGCCAAAAGCTAAACTCTCAAAATGTCAGTGCAGCCCAACCATCTTTCAATAGTTGGGATATTATTGGTCCAACATAATCAACCTTAATTCCTAACTCTTCAAATTTACCTGTTATATTCATCCTATCTGCGCACCATTTGCACGCTATTATCTCAATGTCAATGTCCCTTAACTCCTTTAGTCTTTCTCGCACTTCCAGATCATAGGCAGCGACTATCTCAGATGGTCCGTAGATAATCACTTTGACCTCATCCACCCATTTATGCTTAGCTGCGTTCAGTGGATATACCAGCCCTGCCTCTAATGCTACTTCTCTATCCCCGCTACTCAGAATAACGAAAACTTTTACTGCCATAATCAGTTTCCCCTTCCCTTCTGGCTCAACATGGTTTACCGCTAGTATGAACCATCACAGATACCCAGCCTTTTAATTTATGCCCAGTCAGCGCCCGGTAACTAATTGCAGCAGGGAACGATAAGTTCGAGTTTTGCGTAAAATGCCGATGATACCTTGCGGTGCCAATAACATTATGCCAACTAATATTATGCCCTGTATGATTAAGCTAATTTCAGCGTATCGGGCTAATAGGAAGTACAAAAAGACAACGACAATCGTTCCAACGATCGGTCCCTCTTCAGTGCCTTCTCCTCCTATGACGACGGCGAGCATTATTGTGATTAGCCACTGTATGCTGAAGCCGCTGGCTGGCTCTATAAATCCTTGATAGATGTAGAAAACTGTTCCAGCTAGTCCAGTTACGAAGGCAGCAATAACAAAGGAATATAGCTTTAAGTTGAAAACGTTTATCCCAGAACTTGCCGCAGTGTTATCATTATCACGGATTGCTGCCAACCCCGATCCCAGTTTTGAGCGTAAGATATACCGCATAAGGAAAATTGATGCAGTCGCGATAGCTAGAGCCAACCAATAAACCTGTGAGTGTGAAACCTCAGTCACACCAAGCACAGTATAGCCTCTACCCAAGCCCTCCAGGGGTCCTCCAACAGGCTTCCAAAGCATGAACACAAATTTCAATACTTCAGGCACAACTAGTGTCCCAATAGCGAAATAAATACCTTTCAGCCTAAAGACAGGAATAGATATGAGCCCAGCAAATAGTGCCGCTACTATACCTCCGGGTATTATTCCGACATAATAAGGTAAACCAAGCCATGTCATTATTGTCATGGTGTAACCTGCCAGCCCAATAAAAGCCGCCGGGCACAGGGATATCAGACCCGAGTAGCCAGCAAGCAAATTCCACATATTTGCCATAGAAAGATAAATAAAGAAGAGAAAGAGGTAAAGGAGCCAAATGTGGGGCACTCCTATTATTGGAAACAATGCCAGTACCACTATAGCCACTATTAACGGTGTTAATCCCCCTCGTAGTCTAGGAATGGTAACTTTCATGTTACTCTAACGTCCAAATATGCCTCGTGGTATCACGGCTAACACTACCAGCACCATAGTATAAGCAACCAGCATCTGAGCAGCGACACCAAAGAAATGTCCACCAAGAGCTTGGGCTAAACCAAAAGCTATACCCGCCACAAATGTCCCCATTATGCTACCCAAACCTCCTAGTACGACAACACCGAGAGCAATGATTAGGAAGGGCATCCCTGATACCGGGGTGAAGGGAAAGGTCAATCCTAAGAATACGCCAGCTACAGCAGCAAATGCCATGGCGATAGCGAAGGTAAAGGCATACACTTGGTCAGTATTTATCCCCATCAGATGGGCTGCTTTCCTATTTTGGGCGGCTGCTCTTATAGCTATGCCTAGATATGTTCTCCTCAGGAATTCACGGAGGAAAAGCATTACTACTATAGCGACGATAAAATCCAGTAGATATGTTAGCGGGAAACGAATTGGTCCAAAACTGAAACTTTCAAGGGCGTAGGGTGTTGTTAGACCCCTGGACATAGG
>CAZJMM010000108.1:2285-4797 GCA_964547155.1 uncultured Dehalococcoidaceae bacterium
GTCCAGACAAGTTGGTATATGTTTTGCAAGATTATAGAAA
Organism: uncultured Dehalococcoidaceae bacterium; assembly: GCA_964547155.1. GTDB lineage: Bacteria > Chloroflexota > Dehalococcoidia > GIF9 > DYGU01 > CAZJMM01. The sequence continues at coordinate 2,326 of CAZJMM010000108.1, forward strand.
TCCCAAAAGCAATTATCAATGTAGCGTCCATTGATATTCTAAAGGCTCTGTTCAGGAGATATTTTTGAATGGCGAAACCGATGCCAAACAATAGAGGCATACCCATGATTAAGCTCAGAATAGGGTCTATCCCGATAACGGTCATGGCAACATAGCCAAAGTAACTGCCCAATATAACCAGATCTCCGTGGGCTATATTTATTTCCTTCACCACCCCGAAAACTAGTGAAAGACCTAGGGCAATTACCGAATATAATCCGCCTAATAGAATACCCATCACTATAGGCGTAGACAAATCAGCTAATAAGGTCATCAGTAACCTACACTAATTAACTTCAGGCACCAAAGTAGGCTTTTTTAACTTTTTCCTCCTCCCGAAGTTCGGCGGTACTGCCGCTTAAAACAACACGCCCTGCTTCCATTATGTAGGCTCTGTCCGCTTCAGTGAGGCTTCGCCTTACATTCTGTTCGACAAATAAAATAGTAATGCCCCTCTCTCTAATTTCCCTCAAAACTCTATACAATTCATTAACTAATATAGGAGCAAGGCCAAGGGACATTTCATCAAGGAGTATAAGTTTTGGGTCTGACATTAAGCCCCGCCCAATCGCCAACATCTGTTGCTCCCCACCGCTTAGTGTTTTAGCCAGTTGAGCCTTCCTCTCTTCCAGTACCGGGAAGAGCTGGTAAACCCTTTGCAGATTTCGTGCTCTCTTAGACCTTGCCTGACGATTGTACGAGCCTACTATCAGATTTTCTAAAACGGTCAGGTCGGGGAAAATTCCCCTTCCTTCTGGAACTTGGGAGATGCCAAGGTCAACTATCTGGAAAGGTTCTAATGCGGAGATAGCCTTCCCTTCAAATTCAATACTGCCCTTAGCCGGATGCATCAAACCCGATATTGTATCCAGCAAGGTGGATTTACCAGAGCCATTCGCGCCAATAATAGCGACAATTTCTCCCGCTTTAACTGACAATGATACATCCCATAGCGCTTGGAAGCTCCCATGGAATGCATCTATATGGCTAACTTTCAGCAATGTCTCTTCAGGCATTTCCTAGTTGATATTTTTCTATTTCACTGCGATGCTAAGTAACATCTCCCTTTTATACTGATTCACCCAAGTAGGCTTCAATTACCTTACTATCTTTCATTACCTCGTTTGGTAAGCCTTCGGTGATTTTCATGCCCTTATCCATCACTATAATCCTATCAACTGCCCTCGTCATTACTCTCATAACATGGTCAATCAATATATATGTTATACCCATTTCCCGTACCCGTTGTAGGATCTCTAATATCTGTGGGATTTCCTCTTCAGTTAAGCCCGCTGCCACTTCATCAAGCAGCAGTAGTGTTGGACCGGTGGCCAAGGCTCTAGCTAATTCGAGTCTTCTCAGAGTTATCGATGCCAAATCCCTAGCGAACACATCCTTCTTTTCTGAAAGACCTACCATATCAAGTATTTTAGGAGCCTCATTTTCAGCAGCAGCTTTCCCTATGCCTTTTCCATATTCTGCCGCCACCACAATGTTTTGCAGAGCTGTTGAATTGACAAAGGGCTGAGGAATCTGATAAGTTCGAGCAATTCCAAGGTGGCAAATTCTATGGGGGGGCAGACCCGTGATGTCACATCCTTTAAACTTTATTGTTCCAGAGTCTGGCTTGTATTCACCAGATATGATATTTAATAGTGTTGACTTGCCAGCACCGTTTGGACCCATCAAACCCAGAGCTTCACCCGCCTGTACATCAAAACTTATATCTATAACCGCTGCCAACCCTCCGAAATGCTTATTCACATCTGCCACTGAAAGAATCGGTGCTTCCATGTAAATATTCTTCGTTTTTTGTCTGTTTTCGTCCACCGGCTGGAAGGTAGTAACAGCTGTGTTTCTTTATTGAACTCAGCTTAACCTAGTGTGCATGCCCCTACAGTTGCATCAAGCATGGTTTAGGCTACACGCTAACCTAAACCATGCTTGATTTATTTATATCATACTTGGTTTAGTCGTAAGGCATAGGGAATATCATGTCAGCCGTTGCCGGCATGTCCTTGTTATAGGAAAAGACTATTGGATTTTCCCATACCCAAGGTTTATCAGTCTTCCGCCACTGGGCAAGAGCACACGGCATGGCGTGAAACTGTGTCCCTTTTTCAAACGCGTAACGCCCAGTCATTGTCATCATATCGGTTTCACTTATAGCTTTAAGAACCGCATCTGGGTCAAGTGTGCCAGCTTTCTCAATAGCACCAAATAATGCCTGTGCTGCCGCATATTCATAGCCCACGCCCATGGGTAATGGTTCGTTTCCTTTCGCCTTATACCATCTGTCTGCCAGTGATTGTGGGGTTGTATCACCAATACCGACCGCACCTTGAATTGTAGGAGCCCAATAAAGTTCCGCACCAACACCATGCGGTAGGTCGCCGCCCCAAGCCGATATATCCTGAAAGTGCATTGCTGCCC
>CAZJMM010000109.1:0-4762 GCA_964547155.1 uncultured Dehalococcoidaceae bacterium
CTCGGAGATGTGTATAAGAGACAGGCTTTAGATCAAGTCCGTCGGCCATCTTCACCCACTAGAACTCCTGATTTCATCGCGACATAACTGTATTGGTTCTTAAACGGATGGTTTAAATTAATAACTCCACAGGAAATCACCTCCATAAGCCTTAAATATTACTCTTGTCGTTATAAAATACGAATTGTTGCGCTTGACAATTTACATTTTCCACGCTAATTTTGTATTATTTTGGGTTATATCGTATAGGCTAGACCAATAGTCTACATTTGTCATGTCTAATGTTTTGCTACTAATTAGCATCCAAACACAAGAGTTTCTTAATATGGAAGAGGTAATAAAGGATTCTATGCACGACTGCTAAGGAGTATCTTCATTTTGACAAGACATAGTAGGTTTTAAGACACGACATTCGAGCAATCATATTAATGGGAGTGAAAATGTAGTAGTGCATCTGTATACAAACGAAATCATCAAGAAGGAAGGAATTAATAATGACAGATAAGGAAATAAAGGAACTTATTAAATGGGACAAAGAACACGTAGTGCACGCGATGTACCCCATTGGAGAGAATATTGGTTGGTTATTTAATAAAGGCAAAGGAGTGATGTTCGAAGATACGGAGGGTAATAAGTATATTGATGGTCTATCACAATTGATTTGTCTTAATTTGGGTTATGGTCGCATGGATATCATTGAAGCGATGAAAAAGCAAATAGACCGAAATCCTTATTCCACACACTTTTTCGGAATTTCCGATGCAATAACTGTAAAATGTGCCCAGAAGTTAGCTAAGTTAATCCCAAAGGGATTAGACCATTTTTCATTTACTACCGGTGGGTCGGAAAGTGTCGAGGTTGCTCTTAGATTTGCTCGGTTGTACTGGTACAACAAAGGCATGAGGAAGTACAAAATCATTAGCCTATATGATTCATACCATGGCATAACATTTGGGGCACTTAGCGCTGTGGGCTTAGGCAAGGGATTTTTTGGGAAAGGTGTTAATCCATTAGTGCCTGGTTTTCTTCACATTCCGTCATTCAATTGTTACCACTGTGCATTTGGTAAGGAATACCCGGGCTGTGATATACAGTGTGCACAGTTTCTTGCTTATACTATTGACAGGGAGGATCCGGAAACTGTGGCTGCCTTCATTGCGGAGCCAGTCCAGGGAACTGGGGGTATGATTGTCCCTCCCCCAGAATACTGGCCTATGGTAAGGAAGATATGCACAGAATACAATGTATTGCTTATCACGGATGAAGTTATGACGGGGTTTTGTAGAACAGGTAAAATGTTTGCTGTGGAACACTGGGGGATTAAACCAGATATAATGGCTATGGCTAAGGGAATCACCAGTGCCTATTTCCCTTTTGGAGCAGTAGCATTCAATGACCAGATTTACGAAGCTTTGAAGAATAGTGTTGTTCAAGGCTACACCTACAGTGGACACCCTGTAGGTGCTGCGGCAGCAATTGAAGCGATGGAAATATATGTCAAAGAAAAGGTGGCTGAAAATGCAGCAAGCGTGGGCCAGCACGTCTTAAATCGTCTAAACCATGAGTTCAAACCACTGCCGTTTGTAGGTGATGTCAGTGGACTTGGTTTAATGATCGGAATTGAGATAGTAGCCGACAAAGCTACTAAAAAGCCATTTGACCCATCAATGAATATAACCGCAAAAATAGCAGACCGAGCATTAAAAGACGGGCTTTATATGCGTGCAATTCCTGCCGCTGTCTCAGCAGGTGATAGATGTCAAATCTGCCCTCCGCTAATAATAACCATAGAAGAGGTTGATAAAGTGTTTGACATATTATATCGTATACTATCTACCTTAGGCTGAGTTGAGTATCGGGCTGTCTTTACCAGACTAAGTAAATCAACCTAAGAGACAGAACATTAGCAGGATAGACAGAAACGTACTTGTTGTCAACTGAATTCTCAGGCTTGACTAAGGCAGTTTATAGTAGTCTTATTAGCAGTATGATCTGAATATTCTCAGATATAGGGGGTGAAAGCATGTAATAAATTAAATTGCATGGTGCACCTTATTAAGCAAAAGGAGGTTGAAATGGCTTTAACTAGAAACGGTAAAAAATTACGAGTAGTAACAAGTGGTATGTTCCTTATTTTAACAATTGTAGTAGTATTATTATTCACGTTAGCTTGTGCTCAGACTGCACCACCACCGGCAACTCCTCCATCCCCGGGACCAACACCTACTCCAGGCACACCAACTCCAGCAGCTGGGCCAGAATTCCATTGGCGGTTTCAGTGTGCTTACTCCGAGGCTGATGTTGATTATCAAGTAACAACTAAAGGAATAGCAACATTGATTGAAAAGATGAGCGATGGACAGATTGAGGTTGACACCTATCCAGTAGGAGCACTCGTTGCTCCTGAGGAAATGTTTAGTGCTATACGCGATGGTTCCATTGAAATAGGCATGGATATGACTGGCATTTTGGGAGAAATAGTACCTACGGATTATTGTACAGCTCTTCCTGGGTCTGCCGATAACTTAGAAGAATACTATGACCTAATTTATAGGACCGGGTTGCTTGACATATTTAGAGAGGATTTTAGTGAGAATGGTATTCACCTTCTGTGTATCACGCTTGGTGGACCAGATGCTCTCAGGGCATCATTCCGCTTAGATAGTTGGGATGATATCAAAGGTAAGAAGGGTTGGTCCAATCCTTTAAGTGCTGGTCCACTAACCAAGCTGGGGGCTGTTTGTGTTGAAGTGCCCGGTTACGATATGTACACAGCAATGAAACTTGGTAACATTGAGTGGCACGGGTGGACTTTGGCAGAGTTAGAGACTTTGGGTTGGAAAGAGGTCACAAAAAGTGTAGTCCTTGACCCAATTCTGAAGATTGCATCAAATAATATTTATGTCAGTAGCAAGGCGTGGCAGGCTTTGGGTCCCGAGCTTCAGGAGAAACTCGACTGGGCGGTCATCCATGGTCTAATAGATTGGGGACTGGAATATCGTGACTGGAATTATAAGGCGATAGCTGCATCGAAGGAATATGGCGTAGAATTTATAAATATGTCGGCTGCCAACAAAGCAAAATACATAGAACTGTGCGTAGAGGAGTGGGATGTGCTAGCTACAAAAAGCCCACGAAACGCTCAATGCGTCGAACTGACTAAGGAATGGTTAAGAAAAATAGGCCGTATTGATTAAATTAAATTTGAATCTTGTTTCCACGCCTAAGAGGGCAAGGGACTGTGCTTTTGAGCTAGTATCAATGCATTAACCAGAGGTGGACGGTTAATGCATAGGTATAATCTTATCATGTAAAAGTGCAGGTGACTGCAATGAAGAAGGTAATTGCTTTCGTACACATTGTAGACTATATGAATATGTGGATCTGCAAAATTATTAGCTTTCTAGTTATTCCTACTGGGGGTATACTCCTGTACGGGGTTATCCTAAGGTACGTATTCATCCGACCTGTGGCTTGGGAGGGAGGGGTTGCTTGGCTAATCTTTGTTGGATTCTCATTACTAGCCGCAGCATATGTATTACGACAAGACCGCCACGTGAGGTTGGATGTTCTGTATGGTCGTTTCAGCCCTAAACGAAAAGCAATTATGAATGCCGTTACTTTTATATTTTTCCTGTTATTTGTCGGCACAATGACCTGGTTGACAATAGATAAGGCTTGGTGGTCAGTATCGATAGTGGAAAGAAGTGCCCGCGGCACCTTTCACACTCCTATTTACGTAGCTAGAACATGCCTAGCTTTAGGTTCTATTTTGCTGTTGTTACAAGGTGTGGTTGAATTCATTGGCTACATCATATCAATTACTGGGCATAAAGTAGAAGGAAGAGTTGAGTGAGCATTGAGCTCCTCACCCTGATTCTATTTGCCTCTACGTTTCTCCTTCTGACTACAGGGCTGCCCATAGCTTTCACTTTAGGTGCAGTGTCTGTAATCTTTGCTATCGCACTATGGGGAACTAGCCACCTACCCATAATTGCTTCAGCAGCCTACAGCTCGCTAACAAACGTGAACTTAATAGCTATTCCCTTATTTGTTTTCTTAGGATGGATTTTCAGGTTCTCCGGTATAGGCGATGACCTGTTTGAGACTGTATATGTATGGTTAGGCAGAATACCTGGCGGCTTAGCAATAGGATGCCTAATCATATCGACCCTACTCGGTGCAATAGTAGGTGACCTTGCTTCGTGTATTTTCTTGCTCGCAACAGTAGCTCTCCCGCCCATGCTCAAACGGGGCTATGATAAGTACCTGGTTATAGGCACCGTGACAGTTGGGGGGCTTCTAGGGGAAATCGTCCCACCTAGTATAGAGGCAATCGTTTATAGTACAGCGGTTGGGGAATCGGTAGGTAAGATGTATCTGGCAACTTTTTTCCCCTCCCTACTAATGGCTACCCTATATATCTTGTATATAGGGATAAGATGCCGGTTAAATCCAAAGCTCGGTCCACCAGCACATCCAGAAAAAAGGATAGACTGGGGAGTCAGGATTAACTCGCTGAAATCTGTGGCACTACCCTTACTCTTAATATTCCTTATTATGGGCGGCATTTATGGAGGGATTATGTCCCCGTTGGAGGCGGCGTCTGCAGGTGCTATCGGTGCAATCACAATCGCCCTTGTATACCGTCGCCTTACTTGGCAAATTATAAAGAATTCAGTTTATGAGACAACCTTTCTCTGTGGCTTTTTGGCTTGGCTTCTAATGGGAGTCGGTTGCTTCACCTCTGTATCTGTCTCTT
>CAZJMM010000110.1:0-1090 GCA_964547155.1 uncultured Dehalococcoidaceae bacterium
GAGCCGATATCCTCGTTGATAAGGATGACAATATAGGCTTTGGCTTCCTCCCCTTTAGATAGAATTTCTTCAGTTTTGATGTAGCCTCCCCATGCCAGAGCGTCAAACACTTTGTACAGCAGGTCTTTTCTGTCCACAATGATGAATTCCCAGGGCTGGAGATTTTTGGCGGAGGGGGCTAAGCGGGCAGCATTAACACATTCCTTCAGGATTTGATACGGGATTTTCGTATTCTTGAAGCGCCTTATGGTGCGACGCTTCAAAACTGTCTCATAAACGCTCATCTCTTGTGCCTGCTTCATTTAAATAGACCCTGTTTTCCGACTTTATATCACAATTCACGGTTACCCGCAAGCCAAAGGGACTGAGACTGTTGAGCAATTGGTAATTGTCATTGCGAGGAATAGAACGACGAAGCAATCCCCACAAAAGTCTATATAGTGATGAGATTGCCACGCCTTCGGCTCGCAATGACGGTTAGGAGTTTCTAAACAACTTAATACCGTGGATAAAGGTAAGCTGTGTCTGATCAGATTACCCGTTCTGCGGCGGAATAAACGTTCATTCTTTTGCCACGGACAAAGCCGATGACGGTCAGGTTTAACTTTTGGGCCAAGTCTGTGGCTAAGTCGGTGGGAGCGGCGGGTGAGATGATAATGGGTACCTGACGCTTGACTACCTTGAGGAGAATCTCTGAGGACACCCGCCCACTGGTGAGCAGGACTTTATCTATGGTGGAGATGTCCTTTAGCAAACATTCCCCGAAGACTTTATCTACGGCATTATGCCGACCGATGTCGTCAGCAAAGACTTGAATTTCTTCGGTAGTGCCTAAGGCACAGGAATGGACGCCGCCGGTCTTACGGAAAAGAGAGGACTTTTGCTGGAACTCCTTCATCAGGCTGAAGACCTGGTCTCGGGAAATCCGGAGGGGTGAGTCTATGGGGGCTGCCAGCCGGGCGTCGGTGCTTCTATAGAAAGAAGCTACCCCAGCACAGCCTGAGGTTATTAACCTTCGAGAAGACAAAGCTTTCAGGTCAATGGTACTTTCATCCACATTTATCTGGATATACCAGCCTTTCTCGTTCAG
>CAZJMM010000110.1:1190-4665 GCA_964547155.1 uncultured Dehalococcoidaceae bacterium
GCCCCTCTTAAACACCCCAAATCTACGAAAAATGGTAGAATAAGTCCTGCTGAAGAGAGTATAGCCATGAACACTGGACGAGTAGCCCTTCATACCCTGGGGTGTAAGCTCAATCAGGCGGAAAGTGAATTGCTGGCTCGGCAATTGTCTCAAGCCGGCTATCAAGTTACAGATGGGGATAAGGCTGATATTTGCGTTCTGAACACCTGCACGGTGACCCACATTGCTGATAGGAAGGCAAGGCGCTGGCTGAGACTGATGCGTCGGGAAAATCCTGAAGCTCTAATTGTGGCTACCGGCTGCTATGCAGAACGAGCGCCTAAGGAAATAGAGCAACTGGGAGCCATTGACCTGATTGTGGGTAACCAAGATAAAGCACAGCTCTTAGAATTGATAGAAACTAAGAAGGCACCAAGTCCTGTCTTGGTTGGTAGCTTGTCTGGGAGCAGCCGGGTGAGGGCAATGGTGAAAGTCCAGGATGGCTGTGATGACTTTTGTGCCTATTGCATTGTTCCCCTGGTGCGGGGTCGGGAACATTCACTACCACCGCCGGAAATAATCAAGGAGGTCAAGGAGAGGGTTGGCGATGGTTATCGGGAAATCGTCCTCACCGGCACTAAGGTTGGCTGTTACCGATTTGACGGTATCGGTCTGAAAGAGTTAATAGAGGCTATTCTAAGAGAGGCTAATGTGGAAAGGCTCCGCCTTTCCTCGCTACAGCCTGGTGAGATTTCTCCTGAACTTCTTTCTTTGTGGAAAGACCGGCGTTTGTGTCGCCATTTCCATTTAGCCCTTCAAAGTGGCAGTGACCGTGTACTGGAATGGATGAGGCGTCGCTATTCTGTGAGTAGCTATCGGCAAGCCGTAGCCTTAATACGGGGAATGGTGCCCGACGCCGCTATCAGCACGGATGTTATGGTTGGCTTCCCTGGAGAAAGCGAAGACGATTTCACTGAGACTTACCGTTTTTGTGAAGAGATGGGTTTTGCCCGAATTCACGTCTTCCCTTATTCTTCCCGCCCCGGCACATTAGCGGCGAGACTGCCCCAGCCACTAACAGAGGCGGCAAAGGCAGAGCGGTCTGAGAAAATGCTGGGGTTAGCTCACCAAAGTGCTCATAAGTTTCAGGAACAGTTCCTGGGGCGAGACTTAGAAGTCCTCTGGGAGAAAGAAGTAACGCCGGGGAGTGGTATCTATTCAGGACTGACCGGCAACTATCTTCGGGTATTTACTCGAAGCCAGGAGCCTTTGACCAACAAGCTACTCCCAGTGAGGTTAGTGGGACTGTATCAGGAAGGGATGTGGGGGGAGGTTACTTAGGCTCATTTTCAAAAGCTTTGAGGAAAGCTTTAGGTATTTTGGGGACTTTCTTGTTTACCCATTTCTGGAGGCAGGTAAAAGAACAAAAGTCGTAGCGGTCAATATCTTCAAGCCCCTGCCACTGGGATACGGTAAGCCAGCCCTGAAGGACGGCACACTTCGGGTCTTCAGGGGGAGTTTCGACTTCTGAGCACTCAGTATAGGCTATTTCCTTACCGCAAGTTGCACAAACAGAATACTTCTTTACCACTTCATCACCCTCTGTTAGTAGCTATTCCTTATGGTTCATATTTTAGAGAAATTTGCCCAAATTAGCAAAGACTTCGCTCGAATACACTTGGTACATTTTTACAACGGGAAATTGGAGGAAGCACCTCCTTCCCGGCGCTCTCTCTTTAGAAAGTCTTCCACTTCTCTGATGATTTTGTCGGTACCTGCCAGAGGTTCTCTGGGAGCAGCACCTTCGAGGTCGTATTGTTCTTCCAATTGCTGGACATAAAGGCGTAATTCATCGCTTTCAGTGAGGAGACGGTCAAGGGCTTCTTGCAGGGAATCGGCGGCTTCCCTTAATTCTGATAAGTCTATTTCTATTTCCAGCAACCCCGATAGCTTTTGGAGAAGACTGAGGCAAACAACTGGGTTGGCTTCCGCCTTCACATAAAAGGGGGCATGCCCCCATAAGCTGAGAGCTTCTATTGATTTGTCTTTGCAGGCAGCCAGCAAGACGCTATGGACGCTACTGGGTCCTTGATAGCTAATAGTGTCAATGGCGTGTTTTTCCAGTAAGTGTGTCAGTCCCGGTTTGGATACGGCACCACTTACCTTCGGCTCTCGTGTATGGGGAATCCGGTCGTAGAGCCCGCCTAAGGTATAAATTCGGGCTACTCCTAATTGTTTAGCCAAATCTAAAAGGATGCTGGTGAATTTCTGCCAGTGTAGGTCGGGTTCTATGCCACGGAATATTACTAAGTCATGCTTACCGCTCTCATCCCGGTAATAGAAGAAGCTGTTAGGGGGGAACTTCAAGGAAGTCACTATACCGTGGTCAATGTTTACTTCTGTGCGGAGGGAGGTAAAGACATAAAATTCCTCACTTTCCAGTTCAGCAAATCTCTTCGCTTTTACCTTTTTAATGAGGTAAGAAACGGCTCCGGTGGCTGTCTGGGCAGCGTCAGGCCAGCCAGCAAAGGCGGTAATTAGGCAGGGATGCTGAAGTTCAGGCAATTCGTGGAAGATTACATTTTCGACCTTCATAATATCCCCCTGCTTAGTTTAGCACAGAAGAAACTTATAAAGAAAATGAAGTTGCCTTCTGGCAAGTCATGCTCTATAATTTGCCGAAAATTGCAAGGATTTTGGATGGATAAAGCGAAGTCTTTTGTATATAGAAATTGGACCAGCTTTGGTGCTGGTTTACTTTTAAGTCTGATACTTCTGGTTGCTGGAATTGGTAAGTTGCTTGCTCAGGAGGAGTTTGCTGGCGTCCTTGTCGTGCAGACTTTTGTAGGTGAACGGCTGACCAATATTGGCTGGAGTACATATGCAGTTGATTCGATGCTTAATATTATTGGTCTTACTGTGCCCGTGCTTGAAGTTATTATTGGCGGCCTTCTCTTCATTGGCTTTTACCCAAAGCTGATGGCGGTCTTATCCCTGCCGCTGAGTTTAACTTTTATGGCTAATAATGTATGGCTGTTAACGGTATTGGGTTTGGAATGTCCTACGTGTCCTCACTGCTTCGGCAAAGTGGAAGAAATATTTGGCACCCTCTCAACCTGGCAAGCTATTTATCTGGACATCACCATGGTGGTCTTAGCCGCAGTTGTGATAATCTTATTCCCAAAGGGTTTCTTCCCTCCGGGTCTATGGTTTAGAAGACTCAAACGAAGCGAGGATTAGGCATCAGCAAAGAGTTTAGGGGCACGCCTACGGATAGATTTCCTTCAAGACCCTGTTTCTACGTCTCTTAACGACCAAAAGTGCCTAGTCTTCCTGACTGAACGAGGTCGTCGTTTTCTCTTCTTTGTTTAATAAAGAAGACTGTGGTGAGAGCCGCACCGGCGGCGGCAAATACCCAGGACCTGTTTACCAGACCAAGTACTACGGGAATGGAGAGGTTAAAGACCTGAGTACTCAGGTACATTCTTCGGGTAAT
>CAZJMM010000111.1:0-4651 GCA_964547155.1 uncultured Dehalococcoidaceae bacterium
ATACTTCATGCTAACGTAAAATACTGGCAACATGTAGGCATCGGACTTTTTATCAAAGAAAACTCTACCTAGACTATTGAGTTCCCGAAGTAGCCTAGGGCCTCGATACACAGCCGGTGCTGCCCCGCTTTGGTAAGAGGCGTCATTGTATAATACAACGTGTGTGGCACACCAAGTTCCTATCCCTTGTCTGTTGGCACGAAGCGTGAACTCCGTGTCGGCATGATATTGTGGGCAATACTTCTCCCGGTAGAATCCAATCCTCTCAAAAACATTCCTTGAAATCAACACGCCGCCACCACATAATGCTTGTGTAGGTATCACCTCTCCACACATAATATACGCGGGTAAATCCTCTTCCCAGTAATTGTTATAACCTAGCTGAAATAAATATGGTGAGCCCCATACATTATAGGCGCCAAGAGCCCAAATTCTTCCCGGGTGTTCTGCGTAGTCTATACGCGCCCCTAAAATCTTACAGTTATTCTTTTCGAACGTTGCAACCATTTTTTCCAGAAAATCAGGCATTATTATAGCGTCGTCATTAATTGTCATGATTAAATCACATCCGTCTCTTAGTGCCTCCGTGACTCCTACATTCGTGGCTGATGCCCACCAGTGTTTTGGAGTAGCGAAGATAAACCTTAGGTCGACGCTATCTTCGCCACAGAGGGAAGGGGTCTGGTCTTTAGAACCAGAGTCTACGAGATACAAAGTAAAATCGTGAAGAGTTTGCTCCACTAAACACTCAATGAAACGCTTTGTCTTTGCGTATCGGTTAAAAGTAGGCACTACAACACCAACCCTGCTCATGCCGAGTAAGTTCCTTTATATCATCACTACAGTTGAATTCATAAAATGATGGCTCAGGAAAGACACACTTCCAACCATGCCAAATTTGCGACATACCGATGTCCTGTTGAACGTCCCATAAAAAATATGCACCGGGTCTTTCTTGTGCTCTTCAATTAGTCTGATAGCTTGCTCTTGCCCCTTCGGTTTTACTATCTGAGGAACAAATATACTATTGTCAAATTGTACTTGATCAATATCTCCAAAATAATCTAAGACGTGTATCGCTGCAGCGATTTTGGACGGCCTGATCTCACGGATTTGAGAAGGCCAAATTACCATGAAATAATCAGTGTCAATAAACGTATCGAGACACAGCCTCAAAGCAAGTTTTTTGCCTTCGGGTCCATTGTAATATGCTTTCTTCACTACATGTTTACTGAGAGTATCTCTAAAGTAAAAGTCTACCCCCACAGCATCCACGACAACCCCGGGCATCAGTAAAACAATGTTCGAATTTTGACTAATAAACTGAAGGTTTGCAGCATCATAATTTTCAGTACTGCCTACCCTGTCTTTGTTACATTGCGGGGCACTTGCTTGGTCTAGGTCGACGATGGTAGTGAAAGTCTTACGCTGACCTAAGCTGATTGTACGACTGAGAGCGGAGATGTTAATAATCTCCTTCTTCTTCCTGAAAATTGTTTCTTCAAAAGCGGCTAACAATCCTTTTACAATCCTCCCTGTGCTGAAGAGTTGTGCTCTCTCCTTGGCGAGACGGGTATCGTATTGCTGTTGCGTAATGATGGCATCAAAATTCACTATATCATTTGCCATAGAGATAGAGTCATGGGGATCTTCAAAATAGCTAATGGTGTCACCCGCCACTTCAGGAATCGCTGCCAATTTCGATGCGAGGACTGGTGTCTGGAAACTCATTGCATCTACTATAGGGATACCAAAACCTTCATAGAGGGATGGGAAGATCAATCCCCTCGCTCTTAGCATAAGTCTGGCAAGATCTATATCCGAAACATATCCAAGAATAGAAACATATTCCGGTCTCCCAAGGTGTGTGTACAACTTCTCAGCAAGATTGGACACGTGGCCAAGTTCACGAGCACCAGTGAGGATAAGACCAATCGGCTTATCCTTACGCCGGTCGTTAATCATCTTGAACGCTTCAAGCAGCCTATAATGATTCTTGTGTGGCCACATCACAGCTGGATACAAGTAAAAGCTACTCCTTGTAACGTGCTGTGTCAGAGTGCCAGGGTCACTCCTAAGTATATGCTCGTATAAAAAAGGTGCCAAATAGATCACATAGACTTCTTCTTTGCCAAAGTACTTTCTAAAATTATCCTTTTCCCACAGAGAGATGGCGTGTATAGCATCCGCTCGACGAATAGCGAAATCGTATTCCTGTTCTCGTCTAGTAAGCTCGTTAGCAGTTAATAAGGTGGGGTGCACTTTATGTTGGAGATCAAAGATGCAAACAACAACGGGTATTCTTGCTGGAAGTAGCTTGGGCAGCAAACCATTTTGGGGATCATAATAAACGTCACACCATTCAAATAATGGCTCAAGCGCGTTAGGGTCTAGAGACGTCATCCGTGTCAACTTGACATTTGGGCAAGCATAATCCTTGTAGTTCTCAAATGAGAGTACAACTTTAACGTCAGCTAATTTACCAAGTTCTGGCAATAAAGCCTTGACGTAGCTTCCTGCTCCACCCGCAGCATTTTCGAAATTAGGCATGGAAAAACAATTAACAAGTACCTTCATTCGGTTAATGCTATCCCCCTCACTTTTATCCCTCCCTAGGTGAATCTATTTTCTTACAGTCCCCATCCCTTCTGAGCTTATTCCAAGGACACTGTACTGCCTCATTTTTCTCTCACTAAGATAACCGGTATAGTGCTGAAAAATCTCTCTAAGCCTGTGTCCGTATGATGGACAAATAGTCATTTATGACTTTCTCAGTATCTCCCAATGAAACCATCATGCCATCATTTAACAACAACGACCTCCGACACAGACTTTTTACCGCATTTAGGTCATGAGAGACAAAGACTATGGTCTTGCCCTGCTTCTGGAACTCGTTTATTTTGGCTATGCACTTCTTCTGGAAGGCCTCATCGCCAACGGCAAAGACCTCGTCAATTAACAAGGTGTCCGGATTGGCGTGAATAGCCGTGGAGAAGGCTAGCCTCATGTACATTCCCGCGGAAAAATTCTTCAACTTCATATCTTCAAATTTCTTCAGTTCGGCAAAGTCAAAGATATCGTTATATTTCTTCTCAGCCTCTTTGCGGCTCATTCCCAGAATCGAGGAATAGATATAAACGTTCTCTTCAGCCATTAGCTCCGGCTGAAAGCCAACACCCAGCTCCAGAAATGAAGCTACCTTGCCATCCGTGGTAACCGAGCCGCTATCCGGGTATAAGACCTTTGCCAGTATTTTGAGTAAGGTGGTCTTTCCGGAACCATTTCTGCCGATGATGCCGAAGGTCTCGCCCCTTTCTATCTCAACGCTCACATCTCTTAGCGCCCAGAAGTCCTCGTAAGCAAACTGTCTCTTTACCAGACCCACTATATTTTGAAAAAGGGTCGTCTTCTTTTCATGAGGAATTCGGAACTTCTTGGAGACATTATTGACTATTATAGCATTCATAATTAGATTGCTTCAGCAAAGCGACGCTGCAATTTATCAAAAGCATAGCTGCCGACCAGAAAAGCTATGGCGGCAAAGCCAATGACAACAGCAAAATAGTTCAGAGAAGGTAGATTGCCACTGACCATGACACCCCTGTAGATAGTTATGAGTCCGGTGATAGGATTGAGCATGTAATAGGGCATTAAGTAAGCAGGGACGATAGACAGAGGATAGATGATGGGGCAGGCGAAAAAGAGGATATTGAGCAGGACTTCCCATATCTGGTTGAGGTCACGGAAGTAGACAAAGAGTGCTGATAAGAGCAGCCCGACCCCGTAAACGAGCCAGAAATAGAAAAAGTGAACTACTAAGAATAGAGGCAGGGTGACAGGCAGGCTCTTAAGCAAGATGAAGAGGATGGGTATCAGGACCAGGAACTCCAGGAACGCGCTTATTAGAGCAGAAAAAATACTGCTCAGGACTAATATCTGTCTCGGTATATAGACCTTGGTTACCAGGCTGGGCTTGCCCACTATGGAAAGGAGGGAAGAATTGGTGCTAATGGTGAAAAAGCGCCAGGCAACAATGCCTACGAGCAGATTAGCAGCAAAATTCTCCTCCGAGCGGAATAGATTTCTGAAGACGAAGTAAAGAATACCTGACAACAGTAGGGGGCTGAGGATGGACCAGAAAAAGCCAAGGCTGGTATTCTGGTACCGGTTTTTGAATTCGGCAATAGTCAGATTCTTGATAAGTTCCCTATACTGCCACATTTCAAGTACACTCTACTCGATGTATTTTAAGCCACTAAATCTATCTTGTAAGGTCGCATGAATAACATCAGCATCTCTGCACCTATAGCCGATTTTCCTCAGCTAACATTATAGCGATATTGAGCAACAGTTGAAAGACATTGGCACAAGGCGGGGTCGTTATAAAACGCCTTATACCTTCTCCAGGGGCAAGTACATGCCGAGCCTCAGTGATCGCTTTGAGGATTGGAATATTAGATAAATTAAATCTAGCTCCCAATGTCAAGCCAAAGCTGAGCAAAAGTGTAGGTATAAACGGCGTCTCTATCTACTAAGTAGGAGATAAAGCTGCCCAGATTGTCCTTTTTGCCTTCTGTGCAGTATTGGGAGAGAAGAGGAAATACGCGTGGAGGGAAAATATAGATAGCGGTGGCAATAAGGCTGGATTTAG
>CAZJMM010000112.1:0-4557 GCA_964547155.1 uncultured Dehalococcoidaceae bacterium
GTATAGCTTGCAAGGGTTCGGTGAAGTTGTACTCAGGAGGAAAGTCAGCTTCAGGAACTCTCCGCCCCTCTCGAAGCAGAATAGCTCTTTGCAGGTTGAAAATGCGTTCGGCATATCGGTCAAGTTCCTCACCGGCAACGCCGGTAACCGCAGTAAAGATTTTGGCTTCAAGGTCAGGGTCTCCTACATGGTCTGGTGTGTTGAAGGAATAGGTGATTGGATAGGCAAAGTCGCACAGACCGAGGCTATCCCGGTTATAAGTTCTATTCTGTACCTTCTTTACCGCCAGCGCTTTCCCCTCATAGCTAGTAAAATCTCCGGCTTCCTCACTGCCCCAGAAAGCCCTGGCTATATTATGAACTACCTCTGCCGTAACCGGACTGAGGTCCGTTTGGATTTGATTAAAGCTCCAGGCTATATTGACCCAGGCAGTCTCGTGCAGAACGTTATGATGCACCCTGGGTTCCATGGAGTAGAGCAGCGCATGGGCAACAAATGCCCTGGGCGGGAACAGGTCGCTCTGGCCAATAGGCGCAAAGTTGTAGCTGAACTTGGCTCGAGCTTTATCTGATACCTTCTCACCGGCTCTCACTAACCCATCCGCCAGGAGAGCACCAAAACCTTCCCTGTAAGCTATTAAGTGAAGCAGTTTTTCCAGAAATTCCTTGGTGCCAATCTTGGACAGCGGTAGACCGGTTTCTTCCTCAGTAAGGTCGCCTGATTGATAACAATCATGGAGCCAGTCAATCATTTTCTCGAGTTCCCAGGTGTCTATGGAGTAGTCATTAGCCAGAGTTGGAGCGTCGAAGAATGTCTCCACTGGCTCATCTTCCCGGGAGTATTTCCAAGGTAAGTAGTATTCCATGGATTGGCACTTGCGGTACCCTTCCAGCCGTTTGCCATACCGATACCGTCCCCTGATGCATTCCAGCCCGCATTGATAGCAGCCACCCTTGCCAATGACCTCTAACAAATGGTCATGTTTGGTCGACACTATGAGCGGAGGGATAGATAGCCTTATACGCTTGCTTATTTTGACGGTGTATCGGTTAACCTCTTTAAGTCTCTCCGGGTCGGCTACAGAGGGCTTCCCTGTACCTCTCACCACCAGTGCCTTGAGGTTCTTGGCACCCATTACTGCTCCGAAACCAGCGGAAGAAGCGGAATCGTGTGAGGCAGAAACCACTGCGGTTCTTACCCTATTTTCACCAGCCACACCGGTGGTAATAAAATGTGCCTTCTTACCATGAGATTGCTGCAGTATCTCTCCAGTCCGGTAAGCACCCTGCCCCCATAGCGACGACGCATCCTGAAGCTCGGCTTCATTGTCGTGAATCCAGAGGTAGACTGGTTTTGGTGCACATCCTTCAATGACAACACCGTCAAATCCTGCCTTCTTTAGCTCGGCTCCTATGAACCCGCCGATACTACCGTAGCAGTATCCTTCAGGGAGGGTCATGGGAGATTTGCCTACCACCGACATCCGGTTGGCTGCTTGGGCTCCAGTAGCCACTACCGGCCCGGTCATGAATATCAGCCGGTTCTCTGGGTCAAATGCCTTGATTTCAGGTGTTACTGTCTCCCAGTAGATTCTTGAGGCGATGCCGCGTCCGCCAAGATATTGTTCTGCATACGGTTGCGTGGGTATCTGAGTTAATTTCGAATTACTCAAGTCTACGTGTAATATCTTGCCCATCCAACCGTACATAAACATACCTCCTTCATTGACACCAAGTACCCTGACCTGTCCACAGTAATTTGTCTATGTTTTTGAGTTAGTGTTACCACTTTCATTGCTTCACGTTCTGGTGAACGACGACCAAGCGCATTATATGGTGGAGGTTGATTGTACTCTGTCAGCTATCCATCAGTCAATGTCTTGCTAAACTTTGCCCAATTATACTTTACATAACTATTTGCAACGGTTACTCGGATAGACTCCTGGGGTTAGGTAGAAAAAGACAGTAAGGTACAGTGGGTGTGTATATTGACTCGTCCAGAGAAAACGAGCTATATTGTAGGAAACTCAAGGTAACCAAAAGAAGGACAAATGATTTTCAAACCAAGATTTGAAAAGCTACTCGAACCTTATTACATAGGACCAGTAAAGACTAGGAATCGGATAATAAAAACAGGTGCGTCGATGATGTATTGGCACCAAGACGAACTTCATATGAACGAAACAACCAAAGCCTTCTATGAAGCAATAGCCAAAGGTGGTGTCGGTCTCTGGATAGTAGAATCCCCGACCATTGATTACCCTTTAGGCGCCCGCTGGAGGCAACAGTATCGTATCGACGATGACAAATACATTGAAGGCTTGAGGGAGTTGGTGCAGGTAATCCATAAACATGGGTGCCCAACTTTCATGCAAATGGTCCACCTTGGACCCTGGCAGAACCCGCTTTTCCATAACCAACCACCTGTTTACGATGGTCCACCAGTAGGAGCTTCACCCGTCAATCTGCCTGTACCGGGTGAGTTTCACCGCGATGTGCCCAGGGAGCTAACCATCATCGAGATTGAGGGGCTGGTGGATAAGTTTGCCAGTGCGGCGGTGCGGGCACAGAAGGCGGGCTTCGAGGGTGTAGAATTAAATGCTGGTAGCACTCATCTGTTGCACAACTTTCTGTCTCCTTTCTGGAATAGACGGCAGGATGCTTATGGCGGAAGCCGGGAAAACAGAGCCCGGTTCTTAGTAGAAATCATACGCGAAATCAAAAGGCGTGCTGGGCGAGACTTCCCGGTCTCTGTCTGCATGAATGGTATCGAAATTGGTCGGGCTATCGGCATTAACGATGACAAGTGTATGACCACTGAGGATAGCCAGGGGCTAGCCCTGCTACTTCAGGAAGCTGGTGCTGATGCCATCCACGTGAGGAATCACTGGTTGGGCTATCACGTTGGCGGGTTTCTGACTGACTACTTTTTCTATCCGGAACCTCCCATTCCTTTGAAATCCTTCCCTAAAGAATACAATTGGAAACAAAGGGGAGCAGGAGCTAACGTGTACTTAGCTGAAGAAATGAAGAGGGTGCTATCTATTCCGGTCATTGCTGTAGGCAGACTTGATCCTGAACTCGGGGAGAAAGTTTTGCGAGAGGGCAAGGCAGACTTCATTGCCATGAACAGGAGCCTGATAGCGGACCCGGAACTTCCCAATAAGGTTGCGGCAGGAAGATTGGAAGACATTGCTCCCTGCACACACTGTGGTACATGCTTAGACCAGAGCATCCAAATGAAACGACGCTGCCGGATAAATGCGTCGCTGGCGACAGAGCACTATACAATTGACAAAGCCGAGAGGCGAAAAAAGGTCGTGGTGGTTGGAGGTGGACCAGCAGGGATGGAGGCAGCCAGAGTGGCGTCATTGGAGGGACACAAGGTAACACTTTATGAAAAAGCACATCAATTAGGGGAATTAATGCATCTGGCAGCAGTAGTAAAGGGGCTTGAGATTGAAGACCTGCCGGGTATGGTTCGCTATCTTAGAATTCAGATTAACAAACTTGGTGTAAAAACGGAGCTTGGTAAAGAAGTTGACAACTCGACAATCGAAGAGATTAAGCCAGACGTGGTTATCCTGGCTGCAGGAGGTACACTTACAATTCCGGAGATAACTGGGATAAATAAGCATAATGTGATCACTACTCCCGCCTTGCATCGGAAGCTGAAGTTTTATTTGAGATTTCTTGGGCCAAGGATCCTAGGGTGGCTGACAAAATTCTGGATACCCATAGGTAAGAGAGTTGTTATCATTGGTGGTGGGCTACATGGTTGCGAGGTAGCCGAGTTCTTAGTTAAGCGAGGCAGAAAGGTTACCATCGTGGATACAGCCGAGGCTCTGGGAGAAGGAATGATAGACTTTCGGCTCGGATTACTTCTCGATTGGTTCCATAAAAAAGGTGTGACGATGATTACCGGAGTCAAGAACACGGAGATAACCGATAAAGGCTTAGTCATCACTATTAAGGGAGGGAAAAAAGAGACCATCGAAGCTGACAGTGTTGTAGCTACCTCACCAATGGCACCAAATACCGGATTGCTGAAGAGCCTTGAGGGGAAGGTTCCTGAAATCTACGCTATTGGCGACTGTAGAGAGCCCCGCCTGATAGTAGATGCCATTGCTGAAGGTTGGCGTATTGCTCGTAAAATATAGGAGAAAATACAGTCGAAGAACTTGCCCATGAGGAATAGAGTTTATACGATGGAGAGGATTTGTGAATCTCCACCGAAAGGAGGTGCATTGTGACATTGGAGGAAATGGGAAAAAGACTGAAGGCTGTCGAGGATGCTTTAAAGGAAATGAAGAAAAGTGTTCGGGTTATTGAAGATATTCAGGAGATTCAGGAATTGCAGAGCCGCTATCTTAATGCTCTGATGTGTACAGAATGGGATGATGCCGTGGACTGTTTTGCGGAAAACGCTAAAATAGATGTCTATTTACACAAACCAGTTACGGGCAAAGCAGCAATTGATAAGTGGTTTAAAGAGGAGCTTTCCAAGACACATGCCGGCAAGGAAGGCGATTTTGTTGTTCACCCTATTATCCACGTT
>CAZJMM010000113.1:0-4517 GCA_964547155.1 uncultured Dehalococcoidaceae bacterium
GTAATCGTGATGCCATTTTCTACATTACCGTCCTCGTCCAGGCTTTGTATGAATCTGGTGATGTTGGTGACTTTCTGATTTCGCAACTTTTTGAGATTCCCACTCACCTCCAGGGCTAAATGGGCAGGAGTCACCCGTTTATTCCCAGGAGCCGCACCCAGTACCAGACCACCTACAGAGAATATGACTGTTTCTTCGGGACAGTATTCAAACTCTCCCTTTTCATTAGTTACTCCGGAGACAGTCTGGGTTTTATACTCGAGCCCCTGCACGGGGCTATCATAGAAAACTCCTTTTAATGTTTTGCCTTTTTGGGAAGCCGCCGCTTGTTTAGCCATTTTTACCTCCTTTTATTGCTGAATGTCACCCCTGACTGGTTATTATAACTTCTCCAAGCAGGGTGTATTATTCTTACCCAAGCTAGCTGACCGACTTCCATTGAAGCACAACATACCTACATCCACCCTCTCATTATTGGTCAGCCTCATGAACGTCCAGCTTAAATAAGCGCCAGGAGTTGCCGTTAGATAACAATCCCAACGCCCTTGTTTCACCCCCGTCCCCTCGTGTGGTCATCAAGACGTACTATTTTGATGCCATTCTCACTTTGGACTTCTAATTTAGTCTTTATTTGTGTTATCGTCAATGCGCACGGACCTTGATAGTCGAAGTGCACAATCCATCGGATTGTTAGGCAGGCGGGTTGGAATCGCAGTAAGTGTAGAGGCTAAGCGTTTTTCTTTAGCCTTTTCAAGATGACGTTGCGGTAGATTTCGCTGAGGCTTTTGCCGTGGATGCGGAACTTGCGGCGGGTCTTTTTCTGTTCCCGGCGTTCGGCTTTGGTCTTTAAATCATTCTCTTTCACGGGGCTCCGTATTGCTGACGGAGGACTCTTTTGAGAACTTTGCCCATTTGGTTGCGAGGCAGAGAATCAACGAAGATCATGGAGCGAGGTCGCTTAAAACTTGATAGCTTAGCCCGGCAAAATTCCATTATTTCATCTACGGTAGCCTTCTCCCCCTTTTTGAGGACGACTATGGCTCTGGGCTCCTGCCCCCATTCGGGGTCGGGAATGCCAATGACAGCAACCTCCTCTATCTTGGGGTGGGAATAGAGGATATTTTCTACCTCTTCCGGGGAGATATTCTCACCACCACGAATGATAAGGTCATCGGCTCGCCCGGAAAGGTAGAAGTAGCCGTCTTCATCTCGGTAGCCCATGTCTCCAGTGCGTAGCCAGCCGTCTTTGGTGAGAGCCTGGGTGGTCTTTTCCGGGTCTTTCCAGTAGCCGCTCATCACCCTCGGTCCTCGAGCAATGATTTCACCTACCTCCCCAGGCGGTAATTCATTACCCTCTTCGTCAATGACTTTCATCTCGACATCAGGTAATGGTCTGCCGATAGATGAAGCTAACCTTTTCAGCTTCTTTTCTTTCTCAGCTTCGGTACCAGTGATAATATGGTCTTCAGGACCGAGAGCGGTAATAGTGGAAGCGGTCTCGGTCTGACCGAAGGCATTGATGAACCTGACCCCGGGCAGGACTTCCATAGCCTTTTTGATAACTTCTAAAGGCATGGGTGCAGCGCCATAGGTAATCACTCTCAAGCTGGAAAGGTCATATTTACTGAAATCGGGGTCGTCAATAACCCGTTTGAGCATGGTGGGGACAAGCATAGCCCGGCTGGCTTTTTCTCTCTGGACTGTTTCCAGCCATTCTTTGGTCTCAAACTGCCTCATCATGGCTAAGGTCCTGCCGCCGTAAATGGCTGCCAGCATGGCTTGAGCACCAGCAACATGATATAGGGGCACTGTGAGGAGATTGGTCTCGGCTATATCGGGGCTGGCTGGTTCTACATTACCCAAAACGTAGACGGAAAAGCTATTATGGGTAAGAGGCACTCCTTTGGGGCGCCCGGTAGTGCCAGCAGTATACATCAGTATAGTGTTGTCATTGTCCTCTATCTCGGTGAAGACTTCGTCAGGAGGAGCTGAACTGATCAGGTCTTCGTAATAAAGAAAGCCATTGCCTTTTTTGTCTATGGAAATGTAGTTCTTCACAAAAGAAAGCTGGGGACGCATGTTGTTGACCAGGTCGAGGTAACGGTCACCCACAAATAAGGTATTGGCTTCGGCGTTAGTGAGCATGTAGATAAGCTCGTCCTGCTTGGCTCTAAAGTTCAAGGGGACGAAGATAGCCCCTATCTTGGCGGTGGCATAGTAGGTCTCAATATATTGGGGGCAGTTTACTTGAAGGATGGCAACCCGGTCAGTCTTATGGGCACCGAGCTTCAGCAGGGCATTGGCTAAGCGGTTGACTCGTTCATTTATCTCGGCGTAGCGAACCCTTTTACCTTCGAAGGCAACACAAGTACGTTCAGGGACAATTGCCGTGGCAATATTCAAGAAGTCAATCGTGTTCACCTTTAACTCCTTTTGTGTCCTGGCAGTTTTTTCTTTACTTCTTCCACGACCTTTGGCATTACTTCGCCAGCCTTACCTCTGATAAGGACTGAGGCTTCTTGGTCAAGAGGAGTAGGGCTCAGGTTAATGATGACGAGCTTAGCGCCGGTATCTTTAGCATACATGGGGATGAGGGCAGCGGGGTAAACAACTAAGGTGGAGCCAATAACCATAAGTAAATCACAATGGCGAGCGCGGTGAATAGCCTCGCGGAAGGTCTTCTCGGGCAAGGCTTCACCGAAGAAAACGGCATCAGGTTTGACAATACCACTACAGTGGGGACAATCAGGAGGCTCAGTATTGGTTAATTGGGGCAGGATATCTTCTAAGGGAAAGAGTTCGTGGCAACTGAGGCATATGGCCTGCTGCATGTTACCGTGAAGCTCGAAGACTTTCTTAGGTGAGTTGCCAGCTTTTTGATGGAGATTATCTACATTCTGAGTAATGACACAATCAAGTTTGTCCAACTGCTCCAATTCAGCTATAGCATGGTGGGCGGGGTTGGGTTGAGCATCCACTAAGAGCCCACTCTCGGTGAACATCTGCCAGATTTTATGTCTAGTCTTGGGGTCGGTGACGAATTTCTGATAAGTGAAATCTTCAGGGTCGTAACGGCTCCAGATGCCCCCGGGACCGCGAAAATCTGGTATTCCTGATTCAGTGCTCATGCCAGCCCCGGTGAAGACTACCAGCTTCTTGGCTTGGACAATGAGTTTGGCAGCCTGATTGGCTTGACTATCTAAATTTTGGATTTCTATGGCTTGCCCTCCTGAGTATGTGTAATTAAAGCTGAAGCGGCTAACTTCCTTTCCATTTCCAGACCTTGTTGGAGAGGCAGGTCAAGCCCACGCTGGACTGCTTGTTTCGCCCATCTTATCACAGGCTGGCTGTAAGAGGCAATCTTCGCAGCTATCCTTTCCGCTGCTGGTAACAGCTCTTGCCTGGGGACAACAAGATTGACCAGTCCCAGCTGGTAAGCTTCTTGTGCATCAATATGGGTACCAATGAACAACATCTCAAGAGTCTTACTTCTGCGGATTAGTCGGGGTAGAGTCTGAGTAGCGCCGGCGGCGGGGATAATGCCTAACCCAGTCTCAGGTAAGCCAAACTGGGTATCTTCGGCAGCTATTCTCAGGTCGCAGCATAAGGCTATTTCAATTCCGGAGCCCAGTACATAGCCGTGGACAGCGGCTATTAAGGGTTGGGGCAAGCTGAGAAATAGCCCCCAGAGGTCCCTTTCCCAGCGAACCTGACGGGCTATGGTGGGGGAGGGAGCCGTGAGGAATTCGCTAAGGTCAGCACCGGCACAGAAAGCCTTGTCCCCAGCGCCCTGGAATATGACCGCCGCTACTTCGTCGTCCTCTCTGATAGCCTCTAACACTTGCCAGAGTTCGTCCCGCATCTTGAGGTTGTAGACGTTTAAGACCTGGGGGCGATTTAAAGTGACCCGGGCAATACCTTGTTGCTTGCGGTAGATTACGGTCTCGAAAGCAGAAGTTGACATAATTCTACTTTCCTTGGAAACGGGGAGCTTTTTTTGTCCTGAAGGCGGTGATACCTTCAGTCCTGTCCTGAGTGGTATGAAGCAGAAAATAGAGGTCGGCTTCTAAACGCAGTCCTTGTTCCAGAGTCAAGTCCAGTCCTTTATTTACGGCTTCCTTGGCAAATCTCAGGGCGATGGGTGCCTTTTCTCTTATTTTCTGAGCTATCTGGTCAACCTCTGCAGCTAATTCCTTAGAAGGAACTATCTTATTTACCAGACCGATTCGGAGGGCTTCCTGGGCATTAATCAAGTCGCCGGTGAGAATCATTTCCAGGCTTTTGCCTTTGCTGATGAGCCGAGGCAATCGCTGAGTTCCACCGTCCATGGGCATTAGTCCCGAAGCTACATAAGGGAAGCCAAAATGAGCCGTGTTGATGGCTATTCTGAGGTCACAGACTAAAGCCAGTTCCAGCCCGGCGCCGAGGGCGTCGCCATTGATAGCAGCTATAACTGGACAATTGATAGCAGCTATAAATGGGGTAACGGTGTATTTCGAGATGAGATCGCCGGCTTG
>CAZJMM010000114.1:0-2734 GCA_964547155.1 uncultured Dehalococcoidaceae bacterium
CTTCCCCGAGGCACTCGAGTAAGAGTGGGAGCTACTGTACCTCTGGAGAAAATCCTCTTCGGTCCTACTTCCGTTACCGACGGAACGGAAAATTTCGTTGGTGCCTTGCGTACTGCTATGGGCGTCTGCGGTGCTCCCACTATCAAAGATATGCACAAGGTAAAAATGGTAATCGCCCCTGCCATCAAAACTGAAGGTAAATATTTCCAAGCCATCCAATACGTAGCGTAAAAACGCAAGGCTTACAACGCCGACACACAAAACCAGACCCCGAAGCCAACCAAAACAAGAGCGCAAATACCAAAGACAATTCTCTGGACTTTTGCCGTCCACAGATGCCTTGATTTAAAGACGCTGACTGAAATAAACTGGTCCCACCCTAAGTCACATCCCCAGTGGACTAAACTAAAAAGAACAAGACCTAAAATTCCAAAATTAGTAGCATTAGCTATCAAAGCAGCGCCTACTGTCGCCCACCACAGAAAGAAATAAGGATTAGCTCCTGTCATTATGATGCCGGTAGTCACTGAATTGTAAGGTAAATCAGCCCTTTCTCCCACCGCCTTCCTCATCGTTCTGAACAAACCAACACCCATGAAGATTAACATCAAGCCGCCAACCAGACCAACAATCTTCTTAATTTCGGGAGAGGTAAAATAATGAGCA
The DNA here is from genome assembly GCA_964547155.1 of uncultured Dehalococcoidaceae bacterium. Classification (GTDB taxonomy): domain Bacteria; phylum Chloroflexota; class Dehalococcoidia; order GIF9; family DYGU01; genus CAZJMM01. The sequence continues at coordinate 667 of CAZJMM010000114.1, forward strand.
AAACCAAAATAAATGAGCGCTATCAGAGGTAGTTCAATAACAGCATGCCCTACAGCAATTTGAGCCCCGGCATTTCTGTCTCTATACCCCTTGGTTATGGTAGCTGCAGTAACTGGTCCCGGCATCATCACGCCAGACAACGATATACCGACTGCCGAAAGTAAAAATAGGCCAAGATTCGCTGTCATATCTGTAAGAAATCGTTTAGAGGCTAAAAGGAAATTTTGCTTCCGAAATTATGGCTAACACGGTCGGAGGTGAGGTCTTCAGGATGAAAGGCATCGTCAGGTTAAACCCTATTCCTCTTCTTCCTCTCCAGCTTCAGAATCTATTTCTCCCACCACTCTGGGCAATACTGCGGTAGTTTTGGTCGGGCGCGGTTTTGCCCTTCTTGGCAGATTGCTAACCGCCTTCCTCAATTCGCTGAATACTTCTAGCCGCTCTGCAAATATGACCACTCCATCAATTCCGACTCGCCACAAACTATGAATCTGTTCAGCGGACGAGGATGAGGGCAGGGTCATTAACAACGGCTTATCCAAAAGCCCGGTAAAACGCTGGCAAACCAGGAGCTGCTCTATAGTAAGATAAGGCTTTTCTTCATCCTCGCCAATAAGCACCCCATCCACAGACAATGCCAGGTCATCAATAGCCCTGACCAAACCCAGGTCTAAATTTGGTTTCACTTCCAGAATTTTGCCTATACCTTCTGTATTCAATATCCCTGCCGGTGCTTTTGGGCTAAAAACTACAAAATCACAACCTGAATCAATTATCTTGGCTATAGACTCAGAGCCGCCTTCACTTAAAGTAACCCCCAGAGGAATACCACCAAAGGTAGAAACCAGCTTTTTCAAGTTTTTTGTCTCAAAGCTTCCGCCACGGAGCAGTCCGGCATCAATACCGCTACCAACTAAAGTCTTGGCAACTTCGGTACTTACCTCAGTCAGACCAGCAATAAGCAGAATCTGTAGGCTTTGTGGCAAACCTGACACGGGTCTAAATCCCATGGTCGATGTTGCCCCTCGGGAAAGTTGCTTCAACTTATCAACAAGTTTACTCGCCATTCGTTTCATTAGAGCAGAATTTCGAGGTTACGTCAAGGGAGGTTAAAGTGAAGCCAGCCGGCTCTTGTGCTACATAGGAAACATAAGCATTTAAAGACCATGAATCAGAGACATTATCATGTCGTTGCGTGCTCTATACTTCAACTGTTACAATTGCCGTCTCGGACAATTCCAAAAGCTGCATTTTAACAAGGTGCAAAAGGAGCTACGAATGGTTTATAAGAATCTAATATACGAAAAGAAGGAAGGTGTGGCGAAGGTAACCCTCAACCGTCCCAGTGTGATGAATGCTTTAACGCCAGCACTTCTGTCGGAAATTAAGTCAGCAATACTGGAAGCGGCGAAAGATAACGAAGTGAAAGTAATAGTACTCACGGGAGCAGGTCGTGCCTTTTCTACCGGGATAGACCTGACAGTCTTGGGAGAACGCAAACTGAAAAGAGGTAGAGTAGGACCCTTATTCGATAAGCCAGCCAAGGAACTCATCCATACCATACAGACTGTTCCTAAGGTTGTAATAGCTATGGTCAACGGCTATTGCCTGACGGGGGCGCTGGAAATCGCATTAGTCTGTGACCTGATCATAGCCTCCGAAGAGGCAAAGCTTGGAGACACCCATGCTCGCTGGGGAGTGAGACCGAGCTGGGGGATAAGCCAGCATCTGCCGTTCACTGTCGGAATATTAAAAGCCAAGGAATTGTCATTCACTGCTGACATGATTACTGGACGAGAAGCAGAGCGAATAGGTCTGGTAAACATGGCTGTCCCGGCAGAGAAATTGGAAGAGACTGTGCAAGAGCTTGCAAAGAAGATAGCTGCAAATAGTCTGGAAGCCATTGCCGCTTCTAAATATCTTTACAACAAGGGGATGGAGGTCATGTTGAAAAAGGGCTTGGAAATAGAAGCCAAGAGTGAATTTGATATCAAAGATACTAACCAGAGGCTGGCAAAGCTCAGAAAGAAGGACTGAGCAAGAATACTCACCCAGGACGAAGAAGCAT
>CAZJMM010000114.1:2834-4494 GCA_964547155.1 uncultured Dehalococcoidaceae bacterium
ACCGAGCCCGACATGCCACTTGATGAAACCAGATAGCTTAGCCTCCCGCCTTGTCTGGTGTTAAGCCACGGTTTGTATCTGGGTATACCACTCTGCCCCAGCAAGTGCCAAAGAGTTTGTCGGCAAAAGGATAACAATATAAACTTTTTTGTCTGGATTTCAGTTATATACTATGGTTTGTAAGATAGCCAGCAGGTCACCTGATGAATAGTAAAACCAAGCAACATTCGAAAGAACTTGGGAGAGCATTGAAGCGAAACTGGAAGACAGCCACCGCTCCGGGGATTGCATCAGTTATCTTGCTAATAATTCTCTTCGTGCCCTTGGCTAAGGTGCCGGTTGAAACTGTGGAAACCTATTATGACACCGAAACGCAACTGGTGCCGGTTACAGAAACCATAATTATAAAGGAGCCTTACACCGAAGCAGTGAATAAGGAACAAGCTTTGCAGGACGATATGCTTGTTGTAAACCCAGACACGTACATTATTGTGCCCCATTTTTTTGATCTAGGTAATAAAATAAATCCCTTGGTCCGTGGCAATTTCATTTCTCTCGATGGCAGAAGCGTCCATTTTCTGATCTTCAACAGCCACCCCTATGAGGTTTATAAATCCGCCTTCACCCCTCCCCCTATATATGAGACTCGGATGGCATCAGGAAACTTTATGCTCGTACCCACCGCAAGTGAATATTACTTTGTCTTCGACAGCTATACCTATGCAGAACCACGTCATTTCAAGCTTAATCTTAGCCTTTCTTGGACAGAGACAGTCACCAAGTATATTGATGTCTCAAAGGAACAGGTAACGTATAAACAAGTCCCGGTACAGGTGTCAAAACAGCGTAAAGGGATTAGCAACGAGAGGAAATCATTGTTTGAACTCTTGACATCGTGAAAAGGAATCAACAAATGAACACCCGTAAACTCAAGGAAACACTCGCAGAGCCTGATCGCCCAAGTGCATCTGTCTGTCCAAAGTGTGGTTGCAGAACCGTAACAGGGGAACGTTACTGTCCTCGCTGTCGTGCAAGATTGAGTTACAGTTGTCCCTACTGTGATGCACCAGAAATTGACAACACGTTTGTGAATTGTCCTAGTTGCCGCAGACCTCTCACCTGGGACACATGCACGCAGGTTACGGTTAAACCAAAAACTAATGAATCGATAGTTCGCAAACAGATATCAGCTATCAACCCATCCAAGGAAATAGAGGCAGATGAGAGAAGCAAAAGGCCAAGTTTACTAGGTTTTCTAGTTGCCTTGGGATTATTGGCCTTGATTGTGGTGGCTATCGTCCTAGCTATTCAGAATATGTGATACACTCAACCACCCCGCTGCAGTCTTACACTTCCCATATCGATCCAGAAGTCAATTTACGTTCTCTGCACAATCTGACTTTTTGTGTGGAGAAATTGAATAAAAGATTACAATTCTTCAGGTGCCTCTGCGGCTATTATTTGGGATTGATAGCTTGTTTAGCCAATGTAAATCATCCTTACTTCTCACTTCGCTTGATGAGGAGCCAATTGTTGCCCTTGGTATGAATCAAGATGTAATGACCCACAAGCTTTTTACCTCTTAAGATGAACTCCAAGCGGTCGGGTTCTTTCTTCTCAAGTTCAAATTTCCCTTTATCCCATATCTCTACTATTCCAG
>CAZJMM010000115.1:0-4393 GCA_964547155.1 uncultured Dehalococcoidaceae bacterium
CCGCATCATAGACTGACTGCTCGATAGTAAAACCTAAAGGTGGTAGGTTTTTCTCTTCAAAGCTGACTGCCGTTGGGTCTAAAGTAAAAAAAGGACCAATTACAGCTAATAAGATTAGAAAGAGGATGAACGCTAAACCAAAAATTGCCAGACGGTTCCTTTTAGTCCTGTCCAGATAATACCGTGTTAACCTTCGGTTGCTATACAGAGGATAGACTCCATAAAGAAGCAAAACTATACCGAAAGCAATGTAAAAGTAAACAATCGGGGCGAAGACTTTGTCTACTACAAAAATATCAAGAAGACCGACAAAGCCAAGAAGGCTAATAGCCAGAACCAAGACCAGATTTCTATTTTTGCCGACTTTACTTACTAACCTGTCCATCAGTCGTATCTAATCCTCGGGTCAAGATAGGTATAAGTAATATCCGTGACCAGATTTATCATTAGGACAATAAGGGTACCAATAATAGTCACCGCTACCACCACCGGATAGTCGTTGGCAAAGATAGCATTAAATGATATTTGCCCAAGACCAGGAATGCCAAAGACAATCTCAGTAAGATAAGCACCACCAAAGACAATGCTACCCAAATCAAACATTATTATAGTTATTATAGGTAGCAGAGCATTTCTAAAGACATGCTTGCCAATTACGGTTCTCTCTGGCAGCCCTTTAGCCCGGGCAGTGCGGACAAACTCTTTTCTCAGATTATCCAGCACAGCTGAACGAGTATAGCGAGTATAGCCAGCTAACATCCCTGTACCCAAAGTGATTACTGGTAGGACCAAGGCTTTGAGATTGTCTAAAGAAAGGAGAGGCAGAGTAGTATCGTAGTAAGTCTTAAATAGACCAAGCTTTACTGAAAAGACCAGGATAAGCATGACTCCCAACCAGAAATTGGGGATGGAAATGCCGATGAACGAGAAAAAGGTGGCAATGTAATCTGTCTTGGTGTATTGCTTCACCGCGGAGTAGATGCCGATTAAAATACCTAAGACAGCAGCAAAAATAGTACTTAGAAATATAAGCTGGAATGAATAAATCCAGTGAGTTTTGATTAATTCCATTACTGGCATGGAGGTGCTGAAGGACCATCCCCAATCCCCTTGAATGAGATTGATTATATAATCAAAGTACTGCTGGTATATGGGTTTGTCCAGACCATACCTGGCTTCTATCGCCGCAACTACCTGGGAGACATCCTGTCCAGTGGCTGCCAGATTGGACAGGTATTTGTCGGCAGGAGAGCTTGGTCCAACCCGTATTAGGATAAAGGTAACCGTCATTATCCCCAAAGCAATAATGACGGCATAGATTAGTCTTTTGATAATGTAGTTCCGGAGCCAGGTCTTCCCCACAGGTTTCCCTGCCTAATCTTGAGGAGACTGCTCTAAAGGTAATGGTCGAACGCCAAGGGTCAGTGTTACGCTTTGTTCAGCACCGTCTCTTATTATTCTTAATGTCGCTTCATCCCCAGGGTTCTTACGACCAAGATAGCTAAGGAGGTCTTCGACACTTTTGATATCAACCGCATCTATACCAATAACGATGTCACCGCCGACATTAATCGATCCATCGCCAACAATTAATTGAGTACTCCCACCCTTTAGCCCAGCTTTCTGAGCCGGGCTATCCTCTAAGACTTCTGTAATCAGTAGCCCTCGGCAGACTTTAAGACCCATAGCCTCTACAATAACTGGTGTCAAACTGGTTACATTAATGCCAAGCCAAGAATGTTCATATTTACCTTTTTCTATAAGGGAAGGTATTACTTTGGCAATCATATTGGAGCTGATAGCAAAACCAACACCGGCAAAGGCAGGTATCCCTCCACTAAACGTCAAGGCTGTGGTTACTCCTACTACCTCACTTTTTGAATTCAGAAGAGGACCTCCTGAATTGCCTTTATTTATGGCAGCATCGAATTGAATTATGTCAGGTATGGAATACCCAACTTCAAGAGCTAACAGCCTGCCTTTCTGGCTAACTATACCAGAAGTGACGCTACCTCCTAACCCGAATGGACTGCCCACAGCAATCACGGCGTCTCCAACCTTTAGAGTGTCGGAATCAGCCAAAGTAAGAGGGTATGCTGTCACGGGCTCCGCCAGCTTGATAACAGCCAGGTCACTATACACATCCCCGCCCACAAACCCAGCTTTCAGAATATTGCCATCGGAAAAGACTACTTCAATTTTGTTGCTATTTCCAACAACATGATTATTGGTGACTATATGTCCTAAGGAATCGAAGATAAAGCCAGAGCCACTTACATCTTCTCCGGAATTTTGTCGAACTTCAATTTTCACTACCGATTTTTCTATCCTGGTGTAAATATCACTGGTATCTAATATATTTTGAGCCAGGTGACTCGTTTTCTCATTTAAGGCTTGCAGTTGCTGGGAAAGAGCATCTAATTTCAAATTAACTTGGTAGTAATAAAAGCCTAACCCAGCAACAGCTACAAGTAGGAATACGACTACGGTGAGTGCAACAATGAAGATAGGCTTCTTAATCATGCCTCTCCTTTTCCTCAGTAAACATCAATCTTCGCTGAAATACCACAGGTGATAGTTGTAACCCATATTTATTCCTGGTTCCAATCCCTTAACCTTTTTCTGAAAGCCGGCATTGCCTAACTGAAAGGCTAAGAAATTGACTGGCTGCTCTTCGGAAACAAGCCGAGATAACTCAGCATAAATCTGCCTCCGAGCCGATTCCTCTATGGCTTCTTTTGATTTAGCTCTTTTGAAAAACTCGTCAACCTGTGGATTTGAATAGCCAAAGAAGTTCAAGCCTCCTTCAGAAGTATAGAAAACGTCTGAGCCTGAAGGGGCTAAGGGGTTGGTATTCAAGCCAATTACTATCATATCCCATGGCTCCTCACTAACTGCCTCTGGACCGTTATTGTACCTTGGCTCCTGGTCTGAGTTCGGTATCTTATTCATAAGATACTGGCGGAGCAAAGTTGCCCATGGTACCGGTTTTACCTCAACATCTATGCCAATGGCTGATAGCTCCTGCTTAACGAGGAAGCATACGTTCTCACGCTCCTCATTACCGGAATTGGTAAGTACAGTCAGCTTTAGCGGATCCCCCTCCTTGTTTGCCACCTCTACTGTTCCATCAGGCTTCTTTATTCCATAGCCAGCCTGATGCAGTAGCTCCTTAGCCCTCTCTCTATCATATAGGGGTTTAACACCATATTTGACTATACCTTCGTCTACATACCATGGTGACACTTTGGGAATGAAGCTGAAAGCTGGCTCACCAAAGCCCAACAAAACTTGCTGAATGACAGTTTCTTTACTAATGGCTAAAGAAATAGCCTGCCTGACTTCTTTTTGTTTGAAGCCTTCCCAGCCGTTATTTCTCAGGTTATAAGTCAGAAGCATGTAACCTGTTGTGGGAAGGGTGTAGACATTAATATATTCTAAGCTTTTGAATTTGGCTACCTGAGGCGGGTCAATACCAGCGTAGGTAATGTCACGGGCTTCCAAGGCGGCATGCATAGTAGCCGAAGTACCGAAGAGTTTGACAATATACTGTTCAAAATAAGGAGCCCCAACATCTTTCCCTAAATAATAGTCTGGATTTCTTGCCACCACATACTTATCATTCCGCACCCATTCCACAAATTTATAAGGTCCCAGATTGCCCGTATAGGTTAGGTTATTAAACTCTGGAGCTTGAGTAAAGGCTTCCACATCTCCTTCATATTTAACCGCAATGTATTTAGGGTATGGTATCAAAGTGCGTACGGTATAGACAAATTCAGGCTCAACGGTCTGCCGGGTTATGGTAAAGGTAGTGGCACTGACCACCTCTGGTTTGACAAATACCTTTTCACCATTCACTGTCTCCTGCCAATCACCTCTATAGGGATAGTTGAGCCATTCAGAGAACATCAGATTTTTCATTGTGTAGACATAGTCTTCAGCAGTGACTGGAGAGCCATCACTCCATCTCAGGTCATCCCTGATGGTCACCGTGTAAACCAGACCATCATCGGATACCTTTACATCCTTAGCCGCACAGCGGAGCTGGACTTCATACTCATTATTGTAAGTAACTAATGAATCAAGCGTATGACCAGCGTAACCAAAAGAAGCGCTATCAGCCGCCAGAATCCAGTTTAAGGTCTCAGCATCACCGGCTGATGTCCCCGAGATATAAATGCCTGAAGCCTGTTTAACTTTAGCTTCTTTTAGTAAGCCCGGTGGAAGAGTCATAAGAAGTGGTAAAAGCAGGAGTAACAAGGCAAAGAATATTATCCATACCAACAACAAATCCCTAGATTTCATTAAGCTCTCCTCAGTGTACCTTGAATTTGCTCAGTGCACCACTACTGAGTAAAAACATAGTCATATTTAAAAGCAGAACCCAAAT
>CAZJMM010000116.1:0-4357 GCA_964547155.1 uncultured Dehalococcoidaceae bacterium
ATGTAAAGAGGGAAGTCAAGTATGAACTCCGCATAGGTGAGAGCGAATATGTCACATATCAACTCATCTCCTACGAGGTCTCGACCACGCCGCCGGCAACTCCACCACCCAAGATTGAGGTCTCTATGCCTACCGAGTACAAGGAGCCGACCTTTGGCTATACCATCTCCTATCCGAAGGGCTGGGAATTAACTATTCCTGAAGGTCAACAAGGGATGGTGTATGTATTTACCACGACGGGTGCCAGAGGACAGAATTTTGCTCGGTTATCAGTGAGGGTAATTTCAGACCTGGTCGAGACCTCTCTGGATGAAATACAGAAGCAGATTCTGGAGAGTACGAAGAAGGGCGACCCCGACTTTGTTCTGGTGGACAGTGTTAAGGTGCCGGCGGAGCTGCCCTACTATGAGATTGAATGGAATAGCGCCATTAAAGAGGTCAAGACAAAGGGTAAGACGATAATAGCCCTGAAGGGTGAGCAGCTTTTTCTACTGACGGGCTGGGTGCAGGAAGTTTACAGCGACAAGTACGGGTCGGAACTAGAGAAGGTCATTAACAGCTTCGGAATCAGCCCTTAGTGCCTGGTCCAGCCTAATCTGTTTTCTTTTCCAGGGAGATATAGCCTTTTTTCAGAGCAGTAATGACAGCTTCAGTGCGGACGTTGGCATCCAGCTTTCTAAGGATGGAGGTGACGTGGTTCTTGATGGTCTGCTCGCTGATGTTGAGGATGCCGGCAATCTGCTTGTTGAGGTAGCCCTGAGCCATATAGCTTAGGACTTCAGTTTCCCGGGGGGTGAGTGGGGAGGTCAAAGGCTCAACTCCCTTGCCCCAGGAGAGGTCCTGGAACTGGTGCAGGATGCGCTCAACCACCTTGGGGTTGGAAACGAAGGTGTCGTTTATGGGGTATTGTCCTGAAGCCACTTTCCTGATGGTAGTTAGCAAGTCGTCAGGAGTAGCCTGGCGGCTGAGGTAAGCGGAAACGCGTGCTCTAATAGCCTGGAAGAGCTGGCTATCATCGGGCTGGGGAGTGAGGAGCACGATAGCTACTGTGGGTAGATACTGCTTCATACGTCGGGCTGCTTCCAGACCGGTAAGAGGCGGGTAAGCGATGTCGAGGAGGACAACATCGGCGGCGGCAACTTCAACAATAGATACAAGGTTGTCGCTCAGGGAAGCATCGCCGCAGACATCAATATCCTTGGCTGAAGAGAGGGCAGAAGCTATTCCCTGCCGGAAGAGGGGCTGCTGGTCAGCAATAAAGACTTTTATCTTTTCTGGCATCGTAGATTACCTTACCTTTCTCTAAGACTTCTAAGATGAATGGGTTTGCCTGGGCAACCATTTTATCAAATTCCTGGGGCGTATACCCCAGGGGTTCCAATTCATAGCTCATATGCTAAGTGTAACAGAGGTGAGGAAACTGGTCAATCTGTTGAAAAGTCTGCTGTGCCTTGACGAAGGTACGGCAAATTTATAGAATGGGCGAGATTTGGGGTAAAGGTGACCTTGAAATCATGACCAAGACCCGAAAATATGATGTAATCATCGTCGGTGGTGGTCCGGCAGGGCTATTTGCTGCTTTGGAACTGTGCCAAGCGGGAGCTAAGGTAGCCTTGATTGAAAAAGGCAAGGATATTGACAAGCGCCTGTGCCCGGCTCAGGAGAAGAGCAGTCCCTGCATTGGTTGCTCACCATGCCATCTGGTGAGTGGGCTTGGGGGTGCTGGTGCTTTTAGTGATGGCAAGTTGACTTTATCCGCGGAGGTGGGGGGCAGACTTAGTGAAGTGACGGGCAAAGAGAAAGCTGCTGAACTTATTGACTATGTGGACAGTCTCTACCTGAGATTCGGGGCTGAGGATAAAGTCTACGGAGTGGGTGAAAAGGTTGATGGGCTGCAGCGGCGTGCTGCTTTAGCCGAATTGAGGTTAATTCCGGTGAGGATGCGACATATGGGGACGGAGCGCTCTCGGCAGGTGCTAAAGGCTATGCGACAGTTTATTGCCTCCGGTGTCGATTTGAGGCTGGGAAAGGCAGTAACTAAGATTGTGGTAGGGGATGGGAGGGTCAAAGGGGTGGAAACGACGACTGGGGGAATACTGGGATGTCGGTATTTGATTTTAGCCCCAGGACGGGAGGGGGCTGACTGGCTGGTAAAGGAAGCGGAACGGCTGAAGCTGGCCCTTACCTCTAATCCAGTGGATGTGGGGGTGAGGGTGGAGGTGCCGGCATCGGTTCTTGAGGAATTAACTTCTGTGCTCTACGAGTCTAAGCTTGAGTTCTTTTCCAGAAGCTTTGATGACCGAATTCGGACGTTCTGTATGTGTCCCCACGGGGAGGTGATTACTGAGCTCAGCGGCGGTGCCGACCCGGTGATTACTGTTAATGGTAATAGCTTCAGTGAGCGGCGGACTGACAAGACTAATTTCGCTCTACTGGTAAGCACCACTTTTACTGAGCCCTTCCGAGAGCCTATTGCTTATGGGAAATATCTGGCTCGCCTGGCTAACATTTTGAGTGGTGGTGTCCTGGTGCAACGGCTGGGAGACCTGATGGAAGGTCACCGTTCGACGTCGGCTCGTATTCAAAGCAGTATTGTGCAGCCAACACTAAAGACGGCGACGCCCGGCGACTTGAGCTTTGCCTTGCCTTATCGGCATCTCAAGGGGATAGTGGAGATGCTTCAAGCCATGGACAAATTAGCCCCAGGCGTAGCCTCCCGACACACCTTACTTTACGGAGTTGAGGTGAAATTCTATTCCAGTCAGTTGAAGTTGACTCCGTGTCTGGAAACGGAGATTGGTAACGTGTTTGCTTGTGGGGATGGTGCTGGTGTCAGCCGAGGGCTGGTCCAGGCTTCAGCTTCAGGGGTGGTAGCTGCCAGAGAAATTCTGCGGCGGTTAGGGCGACGCCGGAAGCTTAGGCACTAAGATATAACCGTCTTTCCAGTTTTCTTCGCCAAAGATTTGGTATCCCCGTGGACCCCAGTACCAGGCGTGATAGGCGATGTAGCCGCAAAGGATAGCATCCAGGAAATCTTCGTGGACTTTAAAGGCATTGCCGTATAGAGAATTCGGGTTATGGAAAAGAGACTTATCTACCTCAAGAGCTGGCGTAGCTTGTTTTAGTTTGCGGATAAGATTTTGAAGCTTTCTCAGTTCTTTTTGGCGGTATTCCAAATCACGTCCCTGGCGTGCTTTATATTCAAGGATGCGAGCTAAGTCGAAAAGGACGATGGTAGCCGGATGGGGATAGACCTCGACTATCCTCCGTATTTTAGCTTGACGAGAGATATAGGGGTTGTGGCTGAAGTTTAGAGTGGTCAATTGGCGGACTATTTCCTCTCCCCTTACTTGCCAACCAAGCGTTTCCCATTTCTGGCGATTAGCCGGGAAGGTGCCGGCGTGGTATTTGCGAAATTCCTGGGTTAATTGTCGGTCGCAAGGACGAGTACCAGTTTGATTGGGAACCAGAAGGGGAGCGTCTATAGCGACGATGGCTGGGGAAGTGCCAGCATTATCGGAAATGAAGCTAATAATTTCGTCATTGCCTTTGAGGCGTTCTTGCCAGCGGACGAGTCTGCCGGACTTACCTTGGGCGTAAATTACCGCTCCGGCAGAGTTATTGCGCGCTGACCAGGCTAAGTCGATGCCGATGAAGTACATATCGCCTTACAGATAGCTGCGGTCATAGAGGAGGCGATTAAGAAGGACGCTCCTGAGGTTAGTAGCTGTTTTCAAGTCTTCATTAAGACCAACGGTGAGACGGCGGACAATAATAATAACAAAGAGGACAGTCAGGGCTAAAGTCATTTCGAAAGACTGACGAGACAGCCAGGAAACTACAGGCATTGTAGCGAAGCCAACAGCCATACCTAAGGGTAGGCTATTGCTGGCGGGACCACCAAATTTAAGTCGTTCATTCAAAGACTGACCTCGGGCGAAAAAGCGGGGTAGAGTCCTGACCAGTACACCGAAGAGGATGGGAATAAGGGCAATGATAATGACAAGGTAGGCTTGGTAGGCAATGGATAGGGTAAGTACCATAGCTATGCCAACGCTGTTCCCTCTTTCACCGTCAAAGTGGCGGAAGACGGGCCACATCTGTCCAGCTACAGCCGCTACCCCAGCGGTGGCTACTGCCCAGAGGCGGAAGCCAAAACCGTAGCCGAGGAGTATCGGGATAATGCCTTTACTCAGGTCAACCAGCATGCCAGCTATACCTTCAATTCGCCCCACTTTTCGCCAGGTGGCAATATGCAGGTCCTCTTCGTGCGATAAATCAACCCCTCTGGCTCCACCCAGAGCAATCATAAAAGGTAGAGCGCCAAAGAGATAAGCACCAAGAATTAAGGCAATCT